>JACMPF010000036.1 GCA_014377665.1 Pedobacter sp.
AAAAGTAAACTCAAAAATTGATGAACGTAAAAACTTACGCAAATCAACTATTGCTGCATGTAAATATATAAAGGAGCTCTATGGCATCTTCGACAGTTGGACTCTTGCTGCAGCGGCTTATAATGTTGGCGATAACCACATGAGAAAACAGATTGATCGCCAGAATCAAGACAATTATTTCAAGATGCGATTGAACTCTGAAACAGGAGGTTATGTTTATAAGTTGATTTCTATGAAGGAAATTGTAGAAGATCCTGAACGTTATGGTTTTGATCTGCCCAAGTCATTATTGGCTTACCACAAGCCATTTAGTACTACGAACGTAGAGTAACAACAGGTTTTTATTTTACTCCCCAATGGGAATGTTGAAATTAAGAATAGATGAAATGAAATACGGACCAGGGGATACCTTGGTCCTTACTTTTGAAATCATAAATGGAACCAAGCCTGCCTATCTTGCAGGACAATTTATAACGCTGCAGTTCCAAGTCAAAAGCCGCGAGCTTAGGCGGTCTTATTCCTTATGCAGCTCCCCTGCTTTTGATGAGCCGCTTTCTATAGCTATCAAGCGGGTCGAAAATGGAGAAATTTCTAGGTTTTTACACCACAAGATCGCAGTAGGAGATGTGATAAACGCCCTTGAGCCCAATGGAATTTTCACATACAGTCCGGAGAGAGGCCTTAAAAGAACAGTATTTCTATTTGCCGCCGGCGTTGGTATTACACCCATATTTTCCATCATAAAAACAGCATTATCAAAGGAAAATAGTAGTAAAATTGTTCTTATTTACAGCAGCAGGTCTGTTGCAGAAACGCTGTTTTATGCTGAGCTTAACGAGCTGGAAGCGCAATATTTTCTTCGTTTTAAAATTATCTTTGTCTCCAGTCATTCCAAAAACCTCTTATTCGCCAGACTAAATGTTTTCCTCATTGAAAAATTGGTCAGTGAGTATATGGAGTTCGATTCTAAAGATGCCTTATTCTATACCTGTGGACCAATAGACTATATGGTTACCTGTCGCATAAAGCTTCTCGAACTTGGATTCGCAATCACTCAGATAAAAAGGGAAACTTTTGTGTTGCCCGAAGATGAAGCTGACGATGATGACATGACTGAGAAAGAAATGGGCGACACCAATACCTACACTGTTACACTTAATAATAGGGGGGTTGTCAATCGAATCGTTGTTCCATATAATAGAACAATTCTTCAGGAAGCGTTGTTGAATAATATTGATATACCTTATAGTTGTCGTGCAGGTATTTGCAGTACCTGTACCGCAACATGTACTAGCGGAAATGTTAGAATGGATTATAATGAGGTGTTAGTGGAGGATGAGATTGCTGCCGGAAGGGTGCTGGTTTGTACAGGTCACCCAACTGAAAATGACACCACCATTGTGTGGTAGAAGACTTTAATAATTATCTTTGTAAATATGAGAAACACTACTGTTGACCTGGGTGAGCAAAAAGATGTAGAAGTGTACGGTGCCCGGGTACATAATCTTAAAAATATAGATGTTTCTTTTCCTCGTAACAAACTGGTAGTGATTACAGGATTGAGCGGCAGCGGAAAATCTTCTCTTGCTTTTGACACCATTTACGCAGAAGGCCAAAGGCGATACATGGAGACTTTCAGTGCCTATTCCAGACAGTTTATGGGAGGAATGGAGCGCCCTGATGTCGACAAGGTTTCCGGACTAAGTCCTGTTATTGCAATCGAACAAAAAACGACAAGCAAGAACCCTCGGTCTACTGTCGGTACAATCACTGAGATCTATGATTTTATGCGCTTGCTTTATGCGCGTACTGCAGATGCTTTCTCTTACAATACAGGAGAAAAGATGGAACGCATGAGCGAAGACCAGATCCTTGAAAATATTTTTAGAAAGTATAGCGACATCCCCGTAAATATTCTTGCTCCTGTGGTTAAAGGTCGTAAAGGACACTATCGTGAACTTTTCGAGCAAATTCGTAAACAAGGATATGTAAAAGTCAGAATAGACGGAGCTATTCAGGATATTACCGCTAAAATGCAGGTAGACCGCTATAAGATCCATGATATTGAGATCGTTGTAGACCGATTAGTTATAGACCGCAAAGATGTAAAGCGTTTACAAGACTCGCTGCAATCAGCAATGAAGCTGGGCAAGGGAATCATTAAGATTAGCGATAAGGATAACAATGTGTCCCACTTTAGTAGATTTCTAATGTGCCCTACCACCGGTATTTCTTATGATGAGCCACAGCCGAATAGCTTCTCCTTTAACTCACCGTATGGTGCGTGTGAGAACTGTGATGGTCTTGGATATATTTTGGTGATTGATAAGGACTCCGTGATTCCCAACGCTAAGCTCAGTATTATGAACGGCGGATTAGCGCCATTAGGTGAATATAGGGATATCTGGATGTTTCAGGTACTGAAAGCATTGGCAAAGAAATATAGCTTCTCTCTATCTACTCCAATTGAAAAACTAAGTCAGGAACACCTAGATATGATACTTAATGGAACACCAGAGCTTCTGAGTGTTGCCGTTGAATACAATAAATGGAATGTCCAGAATTATCAAATCTCCTTCGATGGGATTATCAAATTGCTCGAAGAGCAGCAGGAGAAAAAGGGCGAGGGTGCGGTTGATGATATGGAGGCTTTCAGAAAGCTGAAAACCTGTCCTGTGTGTAACGGTGCGAGATTGAAAAGAGAAAGTTTGCATTTTAAAATAGATGGTAAAAACATCTTTGAACTTGCAGATATGGATATCAATTCTTTGAAAAACTGGTATGGAGGAATAGAAGATCGTTTGAATGAACGACAAAATACGATTGCAAAAGAGGTATTAAAGGAGATTAGAACACGGTTAGACTTTCTTACTGATGTGGGGTTGAATTATTTGTCGCTGGATAGAACAGCACGAACACTATCCGGAGGTGAGGCTCAAAGAATCCGTTTGGCAACTCAAATCGGATCGCAATTGATGAATGTGATGTATATTTTGGATGAACCAAGCATCGGTTTGCATCAACGCGACAATGAACGTTTAATTGGTGCGCTAAAGAATTTAAGAGACCTTGGAAATACTGTCCTGGTAGTTGAGCATGATAAAGAAATGATTCTGGAAGCAGATTACGTGATAGACGTTGGTCCGGCGGCAGGTGTGCATGGCGGACAAATTGTGGCTCAGGGCACGCCTGCTGATGTCCTTGCTTCTAACACCCTAACTGCTGCCTATCTAAATGGTAAGAAGGAGATAGCTGTACCTAAAAAAAGAAGAAAAGGGAATGGACATAAGCTTTCTATAATAAAAGCAAGCGGACATAATTTAAAGGATGTTTCTGTTGATTTCCCCTTAGGTAAATTCATTGCGGTAACGGGGGTTTCAGGCAGTGGAAAATCCAGCTTAATTACAGAGACCTTGTATCCAATCTTAAACCATCACTTTTTTAGAGCTAAAAAGCATCCTTTGCCTTATGAAAAAGTAAACGGGTTGAAGGAAATTGACAAAGTAATCGAGATTGACCAAGCGCCAATTGGCCGTACTCCGAGATCTAATCCTTCAACTTATACGGGTGTGTTCTCTGATATCAGAAATCTCTACGTACAACTGCCTGAAGCAAAAATAAGAGGTTATAAGCCTGGCCGTTTCTCGTTCAATGTAAAAGGGGGGCGATGTGAAACTTGTCAGGGCGGTGGAATGAAGGTTATCGAGATGAACTTTCTTCCCGATGTTCAGGTTCCATGCGAGGAGTGTGGCGGAAAGCGTTACAACAGAGAAACTTTGGAAGTAAGATACCGAAGCAAATCAATTAGTGATGTGCTCGATATGAGCATCGAGGAAGCGGTTGACTTCTTTGAAAACATGCCTTCGATATATCGGAAGATAAAAACCTTGAAGGACGTTGGTCTTGGGTACATTACTCTAGGCCAATCCTCAACAACGTTATCTGGTGGAGAAGCACAGCGGGTGAAATTAGCGACAGAGCTATCTAAAAAAGATACCGGGAGGACATTCTATATTCTGGATGAGCCCACTACCGGTTTACATTTTGAAGACATTAATGTGCTTTTGGGTGTACTAAACGAGTTGGTAGAAAAGGGAAATACTGTTCTGGTGATCGAGCATAACCTTGACGTGGTGAAAGTTGCTGACTGGGTTATTGATCTAGGTGAAGAAGGTGGTGCAGGGGGTGGAAGGATTATTTTTGAAGGTACCCCTGAGGGCCTTATTCAGAATCCAATAAGCTTAACTGGTAAGTTTTTAAAGAAGGAAATGAATTTATAACCACAAAATATGGCAATTTATTTAAGCGATTATTTACCCGATACGGATGACAATAGTTTGCGACAAATTGTTGCCAGGGGAATAGATAAAGGAGAAAAAACCCCCCAGCCTTTTCAATTGATTGAAAGTGATGATATTAGTCGCCTTTTCAAGCCTAGACAGCCTTTTAGTCATAAGGGTACTTATGGTCATGCTTTGATTATCGCAGGTGCAGAGGAGACTATGGGGGCCGCCTTAATTTCGGCAAAAGCATGTTTGCATGCAGGCGCCGGTCTAACATCTTTAAGTATACCTTCCTCAGGTTTAATAGCTTTGAATACCTCAATGCCCGAGGTAATGTTTCTTGACCGCAAAAGTCTACAGAAAATGGCCGGGAATGATTTTAAAAAATATCAGGCTATTGCTATTGGTCCGGGATTAGGGAAAGATCAGAAGCAGCTCCTCAATCATATTTTAGGTGTAGGAATGTCAATAATTGTAGATGCAGATGCCCTAAATATACTTGCTGAAGATCCTAAACTCCTACACAAGCTTCCAAAGAATTCTATTTTGACTCCGCACATGAAGGAGTTCGACACTCTTTTCGGAACGCACAAAACTTGGTGGGGTAGGTTGAAAACTGCCATTTTAAAGGCAAAAGAATATGAAATTGTAATCGTATTAAAGAATGAACGGACGTTCATCATTGGTCAGAATGGTGCTGTATCAATCAATCCAACAGGTAATCCGGCGATGGCTCAGGGGGGAATGGGCGATGCGTTAACAGGAATAATCACAGCATTCGTCGCACAAGGATTTAATGAAAAAACTGCAGCAATTCTAGGTGTTTATTTCCATGGAAAGTCTGGGGATGATTTATCTGCTGACCACAATTCGTTGACTGCTTCAGAATTGATTTTACAATTGTCTAAAACAATTAAACACCACCCATAGCCATCATCTGCTCCATTGTAGGCGTGGGACTACCACCACGTCGTTCAAGAGTTACTGCAAAAGCCTGAACTACACCAATCTCTTTCATGTTTACAAGAATATGAGCAGTATCGGGATTCACATCGAATACACCTAAATCAACTGGTTTTCCATGAACCAGTGCCCATAACTGATATTGGTGCGTTCTGTCATTTGCCGGCAAATCCATTTTAGTAGTGTTTATCATCACATGTTTACCTGCAGGATGCCAATACACAACCATGTTGTCATTTGGGTTTTTTTGGCCAGCTAGCTTGATTTTCTTCCAATCGGGACTATCAGACATCGCTACAAGTTTATTAAGATCGGAGTTATTTGCCTTCATGTAGTTCACCGTACTGGTAAACTTCTCTCTGTCCAAACTTAGACTAGCAATTTGATCTCTCGCATTTCCTAAATCCGAATGCGCAGAATATAGTGCAGCTACACTAACGACTAATAATGCGATGCACGCTACCAGGGCAAGTCGCAAACCGCGTATTTTAGATTGATAATTGACTTTTAATTCCGCGTTTAATGGGATGACTTTTGCTTTTGGATGAGAAGCCGTAGCTGTTAGCCCAATGCGTTCGAATATTCTGTCTTGTAAACCTATAGTAGGTTTCACGGCGTTCTTCATCGCATATTTTTCCAGAGCAATTTCTATAGCCTCTATCTCCTGCCTTATTTCAGGATATGATGAAGCCATAGCCTGAACCTCTTTTTGCTCCTGGGCGGTTAGTTGCCCAAGAA
>JACMPF010000216.1 GCA_014377665.1 Pedobacter sp.
AGGCTTTTCGAAAACTTTTACCGTAATGGTATTTTTGTTTTTGGAGGGGGACAAGTTTTGGTGCCTTTAATGTTTACTGAGTTTGTACAGATGAAACAATACTTGCATGCTTCAGGCTTTCTATCTGGATTTGCACTCCAACAAGCACTACCTGGCCCTACATTCTCGTTCACCAGCTACATTGGAGCCTTAAGTATGAAAAACTTTGGGTATGGGCTAGGTGGACAAATATTAGGTGGTGCCGTAGCTGTTATTGGCATTAATTTGCCGGGTTTAATTCTAGTATTGTTCATCGTGCCTTTCTGGGATGATTTAAAGAAAATTGCACGAATTAAGCATTCTTTATCTGGGATCAATGCTGTCAGTGTTGGCTTTATTATAGCTGCATTTATCTTACTTTTAATTCCTATCGGTCTGGATATTATGGCCATCGGAATACTTCTAAGTACATTCTTAATCTTAAATTTCACAAAAGTCAGCCCCACCGTTTTGGTGATAGTTGGTATTCTGCTAGGCTGCTTTATATAATGTTTATTTAAAACGGAGCATCTTCGTCATGCATATCATCCATCCTTGACGGTTTTATGATAACATTCCCTGATGGCCTGTCGAAGTTTTGAGAAGGGCTCATCCCAGCACCTGCATTATCCATAGAAAAAGAGGTTGGGGCAGCGAAGTTATCTTCGAGATCGGTAAACTTAACATATTTGCCAATAAAGCGTAATGGGACAATTCCTGTTTCACCATTACGGTGTTTCGCTATGATTACTTCACCAATCCCCGCTTGCGATCGCCCTTGCTCATCCTCAGTAATTCCGTAATATTCCGGTCTGTATAAAAATAGAACCATATCAGCATCCTGTTCAATGGATCCTGATTCACGTAAATCTGATAGCATTGGTCTTTTACCATTGGCACCAGGTCTGCTTTCTACAGCACGACTTAACTGAGAAAGTGCCAAAACAGGAACATTTAGTTCCTTGGCTACAGATTTCAAAGCCCTTGATATACTACCAATTTCTTGTTCCCTGTTACCGCCACCACTTTGTCCTTCGCCCTTACCATGCATTAATTGTAAATAATCGACGATGATAAGTTGCAAATCGTACTGTGATTTAAGCCTACGGCATTTGGCTCTAAACTCGAAAATATTGAGCGCAGGGGTATCATCAATTAGGAGAGGAGCTTCAGTTAGCGTACCTATTTTACTGTGCAATTGTTGCCATTCCCATTCTGCCAAGTTTCCTTTTCTAATTTTCTCTTGCTCAATTTCTGTTTCACCAGAGATCAAACGATTGACTAATTGTACCGAAGACATTTCCAGAGAGAAAACCACTACTGGCCTTTTAAAATCTACAGCGGCATTACGTGCGCAGGTAAGAACGAAAGCTGTTTTACCCATTGCTGGTCTTGCAGCAATGATCACAAGATCTGAAGGTTGCCATCCACCGGTAATTCTGTCAAGATCAGTAAACCCGGAAGGTACACCGGTCAGTCCGTCGCTCTTTCCTCTCAATTCTTCGAGGGTCGCCAAAGACTGTTTGATGATCTCATCCATCTTCTGCGTATCTCTTCTTAAATTGTTTTGAGCGATGTCAAACAGGTTTTTTTCGGCGTGGTCTAATAGGTCAAATATATCGGTAGTATCTTCGTAGGCACTTTGAATGATCTCAGATGAAATTCTGATAAGCTCTCTCTGAATATATTTTTGAGATATAATCCTTGCATGGTACTCAATATTCGCTGCGGAAGCAACTCGATTGGTCAAGTTAGTGATATAATAAGCACCACCAACTAGTTCCAATAATCCTAATGTTCTCAGTTCTGCGGTTACTGTAAGGATATCAACAGGTTTAGATTTTTGAAAAAGGCCCTGTATGGCTTCAAATATCTTTTTGTGCGCCTCATGATAAAAAACATCAGGTTTCAAAATATCTATAACGGTAGACAGTGCATCTTTTTCCAACATCAAAGCACCAAGCACAGCCTCTTCAAGATCAATAGCCTGAGGAGGTATTTTACCCAATGTATTCATTGAATTTGCTAACCTGCTTTTTCTTGCAGTAAAGTTTGTTCTTTCCTGGCCTTGTGATCCACTATCGATACTCATAGACACAAAAATAGACAAAAATTAAGTCCTGCTTAAAACTGTTTATACACATTCGCCAGCCGATATTTAGATTGTTTTAACAAGG
>JACMPF010000217.1 GCA_014377665.1 Pedobacter sp.
GATTGCCCAAAAAAGAAACATTTAATGGAGCCAACTACGATTGCTACGATGATAAAGGCAGACCAGATTCTACTTAACGCCATTTGCTTATTTTTGAGGTTCAAATTAAGGTATTACACTAAGATTCCATTAAAGAACGATAAAATTATTTTATCGCCTTCAAGAAGGTTGAGATTTGCCAGCGAATCTATTGACAATCAGCTGAGATTGTTATTGCCAACATGGCAATTAGAAGTCTTTTTTCATAACAAGTTTATTCTGAATGTTTGGTAGTTTGGCGGTATAATAGTTGAAAAAAAAACGCGTAATTTAATTTGTACGGCAATTTTTACATTTTTAGCGGAAATTTGGGCATAAAAAAAGCATCCCTGAGGATGCTTTTGATGTTATAAGTTGTTATTAACTATCTTTCTTCTGCTTCAGCTGATTTTGTTGACGCATATAGTCATCCAATCTTGTCTGAAACTTTGATTTCTTTTTCTGGTCAGCAGGCTTTGCTTTATTGTCTTGCAAAGTTTTGTGAATCTTGTCATCATCAACCATTGACTTGATCAGAAATTGTTGAGCAAATGTCAACATATTCGCAAGGAAGTAGTAATAGTTAAGTCCAGCAGGATAGCTGTTCAGTACGCCAAGGAATACAATTGGCATAATGTAGCCAATGTATTTCATCTGACCGGTGGCACCAGATATCTGATTGTTGAAATAGGTATATATTAGTGTAGAGATGGTCATCAGGATACACATTAAACTCAAGTGGTTTCCAATGAATGGAATAGCAACTCCGAATTTAATGAAATCATCATATGTAGATAGATCCTTCATCCATAAAAAGCTTTGACCCCTCAATTCAAAGAGGTTGGGGAAGAAGAAGAAGAAAGCCATCACAAAAGGTAACTGTAGCAGCATGGGAAGGCATCCACCTATAGGATTAACGCCCACTTGCTTATATAGTTTCAAATATTCCTGTTGTAAAAGGGTAGGATTATCATCGCCAACTTTCGCTTTGATCACATCCATTTCTGGCTTTAAGATTCTCATCTTAGCCATAGACAAGTAGGACTTGTAGGTAAGCGGAGACATCGCTAATTTAAGCGCTACAGTCAAAAGTAAAATAATCAAACCATAATTCCAGCCAAAGCTTTCTAACCAATTGAAAACAGGAAGCACAACAAATCTGTTAATATATTTTAATGGCCAATAGCCCATATCTACTTGCTTCTCTATTTCATGTCCCTGAGCTTTAAGTGTGGAGAATTTATTGGTTCCGAAATAAAACTTCATAGGATAAGACTGTGCAGCAAGTTGGTTAAATTGTAACTGCATATTGGCGGCATACCATTTTATCTCACCAGGTTTTGTGCTTACTTTCACTTCCAATTCGCCATGATCGAAAGGTGTTTCCGGGATAAGTACAGCAGAGAAAAAGTGTTGTTTGAAAGAGAACCATTCAATTTTACCTTCCTTTAACTCTTCTTTTTCGTCTTTTGCAACGTTCAGATGGTCTGGATTCTGATTAATATACTTGTAGTAAGGAGCTGAATAGCGTTGCTCGTTTGAAACAGACTTTTCTTGTTCTAACAAGGTGGTTTCCCAGTTTAAAGAAACTGAATTTCCTTGTACGACCTGGTTCATTCCATTAAGATTGATATTCATCGCAACATTGCTGCTATTTGGTTTCAAATCGTATCTGAACTCAATGAATTTATCAACCAGGTAATTTGCTTTCATACTTAAAGCCGTACCTGTTTTAGTAGCTACAAAAAACAAATCATTTGTACTTACCATTTTACCACCTATGTTAAGGATAAGGCCAAACTTGTTTTGATTTCCATCAAATAAGATAATCGGCTTTCCTTCGTAGGTTTTCTGACCTTTAACTTCTACAGAGACTATTTTACCACCTTTATTGCTAAAACTGATCTTAAGACTTTCGTTTTCAAGAATTGAAACAGCTTCATTGCCGGTAAGGCTGTTACCAAACGGACCTTTCAGTGTTGCAGAATCTAATGTTGGGGCTGCTATTGGCGCAACAGTCGCCGGAGCTGCATTTGTACTTACAGATTTAGTCGAATCTGCTGCTATTCTTTCTTTTTCTTTCTTTATTTCAACTTCGGAAGGTTTAAAAAAGTAGAACGAACCTGCCAGAACGATCATGATCAGGAACAGTCCTGTAAAAGTATTTCTATCCATTATTATTAGTTAAACGCGTATTATTTGATTTTCTTCTTCGTAAACTCAACCGCGGCGGCGACAAATTTAACAAAAAGTGGGTGAGGATTAGCAACAGTTGATTTTAATTCAGGGTGAAATTGTCCGCCTATAAAGAATGGATGATTTTTAAGCTCTACAATCTCGACAAGCTTACTTTCAGGATTGGTACCTGAAGCAATCATTCCAGCTTCTTCATAACGACTTAAATATGCATTATTAAACTCATAACGATGCCTATGTCGCTCTGTAATATGCGGTTTACCGTAGGCTGCAAATGCTTTACTTCCTTTTTTAAGGTCGCAGGCATAGGCACCCAATCTCATGGTACCACCTTTGCTAGTCACGTTTTTCTGCTCTTCCATTATATTGATCACCGGATTTTCGGTATTTTCATCAATTTCTGTTGTATTTGCAGCAGTAAGGCCTAGAACATTGCGACCGAATTCTATAACCGCACATTGCATTCCAAGACAGATGCCGAAGAAAGGAATATTATTTTCGCGAACATATTTGATTGCATCAATTTTTCCTTCGATACCTCTGCTACCAAATCCTGGAGCGACTAAAAGACCGTCGAGGTGACCTAACTTTTCCCTCACATTGTCTGGATAAACTCCTTCAGAATGGATATATTCCACTCTTACTTTGCATTCATTCCTCGCACCAGCGTGGACAAATGATTCAGTAATCGACTTATAAGCATCAGGGAGTTCGACATACTTACCTACAACGCCAATAACAACTTCAGAAATTGGGTTCTTAAGGCGACCTAAGAAATCTTTCCAGCTTTCCATGTCCGGTTCATTCTTTTGAGCAAGCTTAAGCTTACTTAATACCGTCTTGTCAAGTTGTTCCTTCATCATCAACAAAGGAACATCATAAATTGTTGAAGCATCAATGGACTCAATAACCGCATTTACGTTCACATTACAGAATAGTGCAATCTTTTTTCGAATGTCCTGATTGATGGGATGCTCTGTACGACAAACCAGAATGTCCGGTTGAATACCGTATTCAAGCAGTGCTTTTACAGAATGTTGAGTAGGTTTAGTCTTTAGCTCTCCAGCTGCAGCAAGGAAAGGGATCAAAGTTAAGTGAATTACAATAGCATTGTTGGCGCCTACTTCCCATTTAAACTGACGAACAGCCTCAATGAAAGGCAGAGATTCAATATCGCCTACAGTTCCGCCAAGCTCAGTGATGATGATATCATACTTACCGCTTTCGCCAAGGATGCGCATGTTCCTTTTAATTTCATCGGTAATATGAGGTACTACTTGTACCGTTTTACCAAGATATTCACCAAGCCGTTCTTTGTTAATTACGTTTTGGTAAATTCTTCCTGTAGTAATGTTGTTTGCCTGTGATGTAGGAACGTTTAAGAATCTTTCGTAGTGACCAAGATCCAGATCCGTTTCTGCGCCATCTTCGGTTACATAACATTCCCCATGCTCGTAAGGATTTAATGTTCCGGGATCGATGTTGATGTAGGGGTCGAATTTTTGAATGGTTACGCTATAACCTCTTGCTTGTAGAAGTTTAGCTAATGAAGCGGAGATGATGCCCTTACCTAAAGAGGAAGTAACACCGCCCGTAACAAAAATATACTTAGTCATGTTGTGAGTTTGTGATATAAAGCAAGTGTTAAAACACAGACTTTATTGTTTTTGTACGGGATACAAAGCTAGTAAATAAATGCAGTTTTCTTGAATTAATAAAGATTTTGAAAGGAGGGCGTAAGCTGTTCAGACTGAAAAAGTTATAGTAAAGCTTGCTAAAAAGTAGAATTTTAAGATCAGGAATCAATTTTTAAGCAAAAAAAATGCCCGGATGAACCGGGCACTTATTAAAATATATTTGGTTAGAATATGCTGGTTAAAACTAAAATTTAATGCTGTATACGTTATTAATTATTTAAATATATGGTAAAGAATATTATTCTCATAATTTTATTTAAAATATTTTCAAACGTTCGAAACGACTTCGCAACTACTTGCAGCAGTTATAGTAAGGCTTAACCTTATTTTCTTTGGCCGACCAGCCAATATATATCTTTTCCTCTTTACCAAGTCTGTAAAAAAAACCATTCAATCCACTTCTTTTTAACTCCTCGTAAAAAACCAGGTCTGGAACATTTTTATCTGGTGTTTCTGTTTCTGTGATTCCCGGCTCCATGAAATTCTCTTCATCAAAAAAACGGTTTACTTCTGATTGTAGAAAAGTAGCTTGATTCTGCTTCTTTTTCAGGTCAATAGTCGCATCGTAGTTTTTTAATAAACTGGCAGATGGAATGTCAACATGATAAATTTCTTTTCCTTTTGAGGTGGTTATTCTAAAATCTAGCTTCTGACTGTCTAGACCTGAGCCAATTATTTTTACAGTAAAAGTATCTGCAAAAAGGCTGTTACTGAAATTTTTAATAACCTGGCTTTTTATCCCCGCAATTTGCGCAGTTCCTTTTCCGTCCTGATTATTACAACTATAAATTAGTAAAAAGGGAAGCAGTAATGTTAGTCTTAGCACCCTCATAAGCCATTTATTTTAATTAGATCTTCAGGGGTGTCAATCGCTATGGTTTCAATTGCTGTCTTTCTTGTCTTAACTTTATATCCGGCTTCGATCCATCGCAACTGTTCCAGGCTTTCGGCTAGTTCAAGACTTGATGGCTTCAACTTAGTTATGTGTTGCAATGCAGTTACTGTGTATCCATAAATCCCGATGTGTTTAAAGAAAGTTCCCTTTTCTAGCCAGTCAGTTTTCAGAACGTTTCTTAAAAAGGGAATAGTTTGTCGGCTGAAATATATTGCTTCATCCAAGTCATTCAAAATCACTTTTGGAATGTTTTCGTTAAAGAGATCTTCCTGATTATCTACCCTTTTAATTAACGTAGCAATTTGCACATTATGGTCATCGAAACATGAAGCCAACAGATCAATTTGCGATGGATCGATAAAAGGCTCATCACCTTGAATGTTGACTACGGAATCGAATCCAGAAAGCTTATTTATTACCTCTGCACATCTGTCGGTACCACTGATGTGCGTACTGGCAGTCATCACAAACTTACCTCCAAACCTGGTCACTTCCTCTGCAATACTGCCATCGTCAGTTGCTACAATAACATCGGCGAGCAAAGTCGATTTAGCGGCTTGCTCATACACACGTTGTATCATACTTTTGCCTCGTATTTGTGCTAAAGGCTTTCCAGGAAATCTGGTTGAAGCGAATCTTGCAGGTATGATGCCGAGTATTTTCATTTAAAATAATCCGTTTATTTCTGCGTCGATCGCTTGGATGATAGTTCCTAGATCTTCTGGAGAGTTTGTGAAATCAAGTTTATCTTTGTCTAAAATCAGCAGTTTTCCTAATTGATAATTCTTGATCCAGGCTTCGTATTTCTCGTTCAACTTCGAGAGGTAGTCAATTCTGATACTCGCTTCGTACTCGCGGCCACGTCGTTGAATATTATTGACGAGGGTAGGTACTGACGCCCTTAAATACACTAATAAGTCTGGCGGCTTGATAAAAGAGGTAATATTGGCAAAAATTGCCTTGTAATTTTGATGGTCTCTCGAAGTCATCAATCCCATCTCATGAAGATTATCTGCGAAAATATGCGCATCCTCATAGATCGTACGGTCCTGGATTACATTTCTATTGAAGTTCTGTATGTCTACAATCTGTTGAAATCTACTGTTCAAAAAATAGATTTGAAGATTAAAGCTCCAACGCTTCATGTCGCTGTAAAAATCTTCCAGATATGGGTTATTTTCAACCGCCTCATAAAGGGCTTCTGAATTGTAATGTTTAGCCAGTAGACCTGTTAAAGTCGTTTTTCCAGCGCCTATATTTCCAACTATTGCTATGTGCATATGTATTTGTTATCACCCTAAAATGTGTTTGATCCACACAGAAAGTAAGGTAGTTATTTTACTTTAAATCTTAAAAGGATTTGAATCCGATAAGTGATCTTACTTCTTTAATCGTCTTTTGTGCGCTCTCTCTCGCTTTTTCTGCTCCTAGTTTAGCAACTTTAGCGAGGTAGACACTGTCTTCTGATAACGCTTCGATCCGTTCTCTGATAGGAGCATTAAACACGATCATATCCTCTGCCAATTGCTTTTTAAAATCACCGTACCTAATGGACATCCCATTGTACAGGCTGTCAAAATGAGCTAAGGTATCGGCAGGTGAAACGATTTTCATCAGGTCAAATAAGTTTTGAACAGCTTCAGGCTTGGATTGATTCTCTGTAGTCGGACCTCCATCTGTAACAGCTCTTGACACTTTTTTGCGAATTACCTCCGCCGTGTCAGCAAGATATATGCAACTAATATCACCCTCAGACTTGCTCATTTTACCCTTTCCATCCAGTCCAGGTACCTTAACTAGATTCTCTGCATAATTAAAAGCAAAGGGTTCAGGGAAGTATTCTGAATTATACAGACGGTTAAATCTATTTCCGAAAGTGCGAGTCATTTCTAAATGCTGTTCCTGATCCTTTCCAACAGGAACTTTTGTAGCCTTATGTAATAGGATATCAGCAGCCATTAATGCTGGGTAAGTAAGCAATCCAGCATTAACATTATTTGGCTGGGTTCTTATTTTATCCTTAAATGAAGTGCTTCTTTCCAATTCTCCTAAGTAAGCGTTCATATTTAAATACAGGTAAAGCTCTGTAACTTCAGGTACATCCGATTGGATGTATATTGTGCTTTGTTCAGGGTCGATGCCACAAGCAAGATACTCTACTAAAACGTGCCTTACATAGCCATGTAAGTCTTGAGGAGTTGGGTGGGTAGTTAAAGAATGCAGATCTGCGATAAAAAAGAAACAATTGTAATCATATTGCATCTTCACAAAATTCTTAACGGCACCAAAATAATTTCCAAGGTGTAATTTACCCGTCGGACGTATTCCGCTAACTACAGTTTCTTTCATGGGTCGAAATTAATAAAAAACGATAAGTTGGCAGGTTATAATTTCAATTTTTGTAATATTGAATTCATGATAAGAATTCTAAGGAAGATTCACTGGTTCTATTCTATACTGGTAATATTCGTCTTTTCTCTCCTCTTTTTTCCAATTTATTATCTCTTTTCAAGAAATGAACGGTATTATAATCTGCTAAATATATCTCGTCAGCTACACAGTCGGATATGTAGTTTGTTTATGGGGATATTCTATAAGTTTGAATATGAGGTTGAACTAAAGAAAGGACAGAATTATGTCTTCTGCGCCAATCATAGTTCTAATCTTGACATTATGATCTTATGTATCTTGGGGAGGGGAAAATTTCACTTCCTGGGTAAAGAAGAATTGCTGAATAATCCGGTATTGAAACTGTTCTTTAAAACGATTGACGTTCCGGTTAATCGTGATAGCAAGATGTCTTCATTTAGAGCTTTTAAAAAAGTTGGCGAGAATCTGGATAATGGAATGAGTCTCATCATTTTTCCAGAAGGGAAGATTGATGAATATCACTATCCGCCCATTCTACAACCTTTTAAAAACGGACCGTTTCGGCTCGCCATCGAAAAAAACGTTCCTATCGTAGCTGTGAGTTTACAAGATGTATGGAAGAAAATGTGGGATGATGGATCGAAACATGGAACGAGGCCAGGGCTTTGTCACATCTATATACATAAGCCCTTAGCAACTGTAGAATTCAAAATTGAAGAATCAGATATGTTGAAAGACCGTATCTTTGCACTGATAAATACCAAAATCTCAAAATGATCATAGATAAGCAGACCATTGCTAAAGTTGCAAACCTTGCCAGAATCGAAATACAAGAAAATAATGTCGAAGAGTTGATCGTTGATATGAACAAGATTTTAACGTTCATGGAAAAATTGAATGAGCTTGACACAAATGGAGTAGAGCCTTTAGTTTATATGAACACCGATGAAAATGTATGGCGAGAAGATGTAGTTGAGCAAAAAATCAGTGTAGAAGACGGACTTAAGAATGCAGCAGTGCATAATGAGCGCTTTTTTCTTGTACCGAAGATTATCGAAAAATAGATTAAGTCTCTATTTAGTTCATCCAAATTGTAACATACCTAACCTCGTAGCGATCTAAAACAAAAAATAGCAATGGATAAAGCATTAATAAACATTAAAGATATAGGCCGCAAGTACGTAATAGGGGCAGAAGTAATCCATGCTTTAAAATCGGTATCATTGGATATCTTTAAGGGTGAGTTTGTAGCATTGATGGGTCCGTCTGGATCCGGCAAATCAACGTTGATGAATATTCTGGGTTGCCTTGACACGCCTAGCAAAGGTGACTATATCTTAAATGGAATTAATGTTAGCCAGATGAGTGATGATGAGCTTGCGGAAGTTCGAAACAAAGAGATAGGCTTCGTTTTTCAAACATTTAATCTGTTACCGCGTTCAACTTCTCTGGATAATGTCGCTTTACCGTTAATCTATGCGGGTGTTAATAAAAAAGACCGTGATGCGCGTTCTCACAAGGCTCTCGAAAATGTGGGTCTTGGTAACAGGGTCACCCATAAGCCAAATGAATTGTCTGGTGGACAACGCCAAAGGGTTGCCGTTGCAAGGGCATTGATAAATAATCCTTCAATTATACTTGCGGATGAGCCTACTGGTAACCTTGATACAAAAACATCAATCGAGATTATGGGACTTCTGGAAGAGATCCATAGCAAAGGAAACACAATTATTCTCGTTACGCATGAAGAGGATATTGCGCAGCATGCACACAGAATCGTTAGGATGCGTGATGGTTTGATAGAAAAGGATTATTTGAACACAGACATTAAAACTGTATCTCCACGATTGTCAAATTTGGAGAAAAGAGGAGGCGATTTTGAAAAAATTGAATAATCATTTATGAAGATTTATACCAAGACAGGTGACAAGGGTGTCACATCATTAATTGGGGGAACACGCGTACAAAAGTGTGACTTAAGAATAGAGTGCTATGGTACTGTAGACGAACTGAATTCTTATATCGGTTTAATTGCTTGCCAGGATATTTCAAACGTCTATCAGGAGTATTTAAAAGAGATACAAGATAGACTTTTTACTGTTGGTGCATACCTTGCTTCAGATCCAGATAAATCAAGAATGAAGATCCCTGATCTCCATGAGGCTGATGTGCAATTTTTGGAAGATCAAATGGATGATATGGGTGTTCAGCTTCCAGAGTTAAAACATTTTATCCTTCCCGGTGGCAACACCACCGTTTCTTACTGTCATTTAGCTAGATGTGTTTGCCGAAAGGCCGAACGATTAGTAGTAAAGCTAAGCTTGGAATCGCATGTTGACGAAAAAATGACGGTGTATTTGAATCGTTTAAGTGATTATTTATTTGTTTTGGCAAGAAAGCTAAATTTTGATTGCGGAACGCCAGAAAACATATGGAATCCTCGTCAATAAATGGTGGAAAAATAAGTTTGTTTTGCTCAGTATTTTTAATATACTTTTGCGAACATTAATTTAAAAATAATTAGGTAACAAAATATGTATTGGACATTAGAACTCGCATCGCATTTGGAAGACGCTCCATGGCCTGCAACAAAAGACGAATTGATTGATTACGGTATAAGATCAGGAGCACCTGTTGAGGTGATTGAAAACTTACAGGCACTTGAGGATGATGGTGAGCCTTACGAGACGATAGAGGAGATCTGGCCTGATTATCCAACTAAGGATGATTTCTTCTTTAACGAGGACGAATACTAATCATAACTAATATAAAGGCTACACCTAGGTGTAGCCTTTCTTAATTTTGGAACGATGATTGTTTGTGAATTGTCATGGAAGTGTTGTGCTTCTTCAACTATCTAAAAAAACAAAATTCTAAAAATTAAACGTTATGGGAAATCTACTCTATTTAGTCGCTGTTGTCTTAGTAATACTTTGGGTAATCGGCTTTTTCTTTCAAGGCTTCGGACCAAATGTTGGCGGTCTGATTCACATTTTATTGGTTATTGCAATAATAGCGATCATCCTTAAAGTGATTAACAGAGCAGCCTAATTACAATCTAATATAAAAAACGTCCTTAGATTTAAGGACGTTTTTTATTAAACAGCACGGAAGCAATATCCAGATCTTCAGGATAAGTTATTTTAATGTTTTCTCTGTTTCCTTCAATAATATTTATGTTCAGACCATAATGCTCCATGACAGATGCATCATCGGTGAACTGCACTTTAAACTCAACCTCATAAGCCTTTTTCAGCTCATTTACCCAGAAAGTTTGAGGAGTTTGTACAAGTTTTAATTGTCCTCTATTTAAAGCCGAGGTCAAGCCATCCGGATTAGTAGTTCTTACAGAATCAACAGGAGGAATTCCAACTACACAGTTGCCTTTCTCTAGCGCAACTTCATATGAAGTTTTAACTACAGAAGGGGAAATTAAAGGCCGGGCTGCATCATGAACCGCTACGATTCCATCCCGATTAATCTTTGCGAGTCCACTTTTAACAGAATCAAAACGGTGTAGACCACTGTTTGCCAAGATATGAGGTATAACGAATTTGTATTCCTTACATAAGTCCAGCCAATGTTTATGTAATTCCTGACCTAAAACAACAATTATTTCTGGCTTTTGAGGACAGTTGTAAAAAACTTCGATTGCGTGCATTATCACCGGTCGGCCAGCTAACAACAAAAATTGTTTAGGAATAGAATTGTTCATTCTATTCCCTGAACCTCCGGCAACTATTACTGCATAATAATGCATAAAGAACTTAGATGATCAACATCGCATCACCGTAGCTGTAGAAGCGATATTTCTCTTTCAAAGCAACTTCATATGCATTTCTAACATAATCATAACCACCAAATGCACTTACCATCATTAACAGTGTAGATTCTGGAGTATGAAAATTGGTAATCATTGAATTCGCAATACTAAATTCATAGGGAGGAAAAATAAATTTGCTGGTCCAATCGTTAGCTGGTTTTAACCTACCGCCACTAGAAACCGCAGATTCAATAGAACGCATTGAAGTAGTACCTACCGCACATATTTTTCTCTTTTCTTCAATTGCTTTATTAACGATGTCAGCATCTTTTTGCTCGATAATGTACTGTTCAGAGTCCATTTTATGTTTTGTAAGATCTTCAACTTCAACAGACCTGAATGTTCCTAAACCTACGTGCAAAGTAACCTCTGCAAAGTTAATGCCTTTCAATTCAAGACGTTTCATCAGCTCCCTGCTAAAGTGTAATCCGGCAGTTGGAGCAGCTACTGCACCTTCGTGCTTAGCAAAAATTGTTTGATAACGTTCTTTATCCTGAGCAGTTGCTTTGCGTTTAATATATTTTGGTAGTGGAGTTTCCCCCAATATTTCAATGTTCTTTCTGAACTCTTCATCAGTACCATCAAAAAGGAAACGAATTGTACGGCCACGGGAAGTAGTATTATCTACAACTTCTGCGACTAGCAAGTCATCGTCACCGAAATAAAGTTTATTTCCAACACGAATTTTACGAGCTGGATCCACCAACACGTCCCATAATCGCAGCTCTTTGTTCAATTCACGCAGTAAAAATACCTCGATAGTTGCACCGGTTTTCTCTTTATTGCCATAAAGACGAGCAGGGAAAACTTTTGTATTATTCAAGATCATCACATCTTGGTCGTCAAAATAACCTAAAACGTCCTTGAATATTTTGTGTTCAATTTTGCCGCTGTCTTTGTGTAGAACCATTAGACGAGCTTCGTCTCTTTGGTCAGAAGGAGTATTAGCGATAAGAGACTCTGGTAAATTAAACTTAAATTGAGATAACTTCATATTTTTCGATGTGATAATTAAGGGCGCAAATTTACTAATTATTATTTTCTTTTTTATAAATAGATTGTTGTGAGTAATTTCCTAGCCCGTATTGTATCTTTTGCAATATATGAGTTACAGCTGTAACCTTTTTAGGTACTTTTGGTCAAAGATATAATTATGATAATTTTTAGACTAATAGGAGAAAGTTTTCGATTTGCCGCCGATGCGCTCCGCCAGAATAAAACACGTACCATATTATCTCTCCTTGGGATTACCATTGGTATTTTTACTATTATTTTCGTTTTTTCAGCTGTAGATACCCTTAGGAGTAAGCTTCAGGAAAGCGTAGATAAACTGGGGTCTAAAACTGTTTTCGTTCAAAAATGGCCATGGGGTGGCTTTGGGGATTATCCGTGGTGGAAATATGTAAATCGTCCTGAACCATCTCTTAGGGACTACAATTTGCTTAAAAATCGTTTGGAATATGCACAAGGTGTATCATTTGAAATCTCAGCGAATTCACGGACGGTTAAATATAGAAGCAGTTCTGTGGAAGGTGTCGGTATTAGGGCAGCATCGCAAGATTTCAATAAAACATGGAACTTGGATTTTCAGGATGGAAGATATTTTACAGAAAATGAAGGAAGGGCTGGTTCGCCTGTTGTTCTCTTGGGCGCAGATGTAGCCGAGGGACTCTTCGACGGTAATGACCCTATTGGCAAGTCAATCACCGTAATGGGCCGAAAGCTGACTGTTGTAGGCGTTTTCAAAAAAGAAGGTGAGGACATGATGGGAATGTCTCAAGATAAAAACATCGTTATGAACCTCAATTTTGCCAAAGGAATTATGGACGTAGAAAGTCAGCGATACGACCCGACAATCACTGTGAGAGGCTACGAGCATATAGATCTTGATGAAATTGAAAGTGAAATTAGAGGAGCTTTACGCTCTATAAGGAGAATAACACCGGGAGCAGAAGAAGATTTTGCCCTAAACAAAAGTACCATTGCTTCCAACCAGTTAGATCAGATGTTTAAAATGGTAGATATCGCCGGATGGGTAATTGGTGGATTTTCTATTTTGGTAGGAGGGTTTGGAATCGCAAATATAATGTTCGTATCAGTTAAGGAGCGGACAAATATTATAGGAATACAGAAATCACTGGGCGCAAAAAACTACTTTATACTTTTACAGTTTCTCTTTGAGGCTGTAGCACTATGTCTAATGGGAGGGGCCTTAGGTTTGTTGTTTGTGTACTTGCTGACGTTGGGAATAACAGCTGCCGGGTTTGAAATGATATTGTTCTTTAAAAACGTTGTTCTTGGTATAGGAATATCTGTTGCTATTGGGACAATTTCAGGGTTTTGGCCGGCTTTCTCCGCTTCGAGATTAGACCCTGTAGAAGCCATACGTTCTTAATGGAAGAGACACATTTTGTAAAAAATAAGCCCTTTCATAATTTCTATGAAAGGGCTTATTTAGTTTGAATTGTATTTACTAGCTAAGTTTTGCAAGCGCATCTTTAATTCTTGTTACCGCTTTACGAAGTTGCTCTTCAGATGCCGCGTAGGAAATCCTTATACAGTCTTCATTGCCAAAGGCTTCTCCAGTAACAGTTGAAACGTGTGCCTCATTTAAAAGATATAAAGAAAGATCTTCAGCGTTATTGATTTTAGTACCTCCGTTACTTGTCCCGAAATAAGATTTAATCTCCGGGAAGAAATAGAATGCGCCATCAGGAAGATTGACTTTAACGCCAGGAATCTCAGTAAGCAATGCATAAACTATATCACGTCTTTTTTTGAATTCGGAAACCATCTCATTTACGGTGTCAAGTCCACCCTGATACGCTGCCAATGCAGCACGTTGAGCGATAGAAGAAGTCCCAGAAGTAATTTGTCCCTGTAGTTTGTCACATGCATTGGCGATTTCTTTATTGGAAGCCATATAGCCAACTCTCCATCCAGTCATTGCGTAAGACTTCGAGAAACCGTTGATCAAAATTACTCTCTCTTTAATAGAATCAAATTCTGCAATCGAAGCGTGTTTTCCGACGAAGTTGATGTGCTCATAAATTTCATCAGAGATGATATAAATATTTGGATGCTTTTCAAATACTGCAACCAAGTCTGCAAGCTCTTCTTTAGTATATACCGACCCAGTAGGATTACAAGGAGAAGAGAACATAAATAACTTAGTTTTTGGGGTTATTGCCGCCTCTAGTTCAGCTCCTGTGATCTTGAAGTTGTTCTCCACAGTTGAATTAATAAACACAGTTTTGCCTTCGCCTAATTTAATCATTTCAGAATAGGACACCCAGTAAGGAGTAGGAACGATGACCTCATCTCCTGGATCTACTAAACACATTACTGCGTTGGCTAACGACTGTTTTGCGCCTGTAGAAACAACAATCTGATCAAAGGTATAAGATAAACCATTTTCTCTTAGAAGTTTGTCGGCAACTGATTTTCTCAGATCAGGATATCCTGATACTGGAGTGTAGTAAGAGTAGTTTTCGTCAATGGCGGTCTTGGCAGCCTCCTTCACAAATTCAGGAGTAAAAAAGTCTGGTTCGCCAAAACTCAGATTAATAACGTCTATCCCTTTTGAGGACAGTTCTCTTCCTAACTTCGCCATTTTAATAGTCTGCGACTCAGATAGGTTGTTGATTCTTTTGGATAAAAATGTCATAGTTTATAGTGCTCAGCAAATTTAATTTTGTGCGAACGCAAATATATGAACCTCACGGAATTATAAACTAAATAAAATACTTTTAAATGTTATCCGGATCGTATAGCGTATTTTTGAATTTCAAACCCTTCCAAATTTGCAACCTAAAAAGAAAGCAATACTTCTGTCATTGTGTGTTAGCATTTTGCTAATGCTGGCGAAATTTGTAGCCTATTTCATCACACAATCAAATGCAATCCTTACCGATGCTTTAGAAAGTATTGTAAACGTTTTGGCCAGCGGTTTTGCATTCTACAGCATATATCTTGCGACATTGCCAAAAGACACAAATCATCCCTATGGCCATGGTAAAGTGGAATTTTTCTCAGCTTTTCTTGAAGGAGCGCTTATTAGTATCGCAGGAGTCATAATTATTTTTAAATCGGGCTATGATCTCGTCTTCTTCAAGCCAATATTTCAACTTTTTCAGGGTGCAATTATAATTGGAGCCACTGGTGTTGTTAACCTTTTAGTTGGTTATTACCTGATAAGTATAGGAAAGCAACATCGATCCATTACGCTAGAAGCAGATGGAAAGCATTTGCTAACGGATGCAATAACAAGTGCCGGTCTGGTGATAGGTGTTCTATTAATCCAGCTAACACAAATATTTTGGCTTGATAGTTTGATTTCGATAATACTAGGATTCTATATTATTTATAATGGATACCTGCTTACCAGACGATCAGTTGGTGGATTAATGGATGAGAGTAATACAGAATTAGTAAAAGATATCATATCCATTTTACAAAAATACAGGCGTGATCCCTGGGTTGATATTCATAATCTTAGAGCACAGCAATACGGCGCTGACCTCCATATAGACTGTCATGTTACAATGCCATATTACTATAATCTCAATCAGGTGCATCAAGAAATTTCTGATCTGGATAGAATTATCAATGGTGAAGCTACACACAAAACTGAGCTTTTTATACATACTGACCCATGCTTACCGGATTGTTGTAATTACTGTAAAATGCAAAACTGTGCAGTCAGGGTTCATCCTTTTATTCAGGAGATTGAATGGACTATTAACAATGCCACCAAGAACCAAAAACATTTTGACCAATGAGCTATTTTAATGTAAGAGTATATGGAGTCCTGATAAACCACGATAATCAAGTGCTGATTTCAGATGAGCAGTCTGGCGGCAGAACTTTCAGTAAATTTCCAGGCGGCGGACTTGAGTTGGGCGAAGGCTTAATTGAAGCACTCAAAAGAGAATTTATGGAAGAATGTAACGCGGAAATTGAAGTAGTAAGCCATTTTTATACTACGGACTTTTACGAGCAGTCCTCTTTCAATGATAGTCAGATTTTAAGCATCTACTATCTTGTTAAAGAATCAAAACCGCTTGTTTTAACATTTAAAACTACGGCTTTTGATTTCGATGCAGATTCTCTCCAGTCCTTCAGATGGGTAAGCTTGTCTGAGTTAAAAGCTGAAGATGTAACTTTTCGTACTGATAAAACTGTTATTGAGCTATTATTGAAACAAATTGATTTATGACATTAGCTGAGAGAGATAAAGCGGTTATTTGGCATCCCTACACGCAAATGAAAGGTGCGCTGCCTAATATTCCGATAGTGAGAGGCGAGGGCGCGCATTTGTTCGATCAAGATGGCAAGAAATATATAGATGCTGTTTCTAGTTGGTGGGTAAATATTCATGGACATGCGCACCCCTATATCGCAGAAAAAGTTGCTGAGCAGTTAAGGGTTTTAGAGCATGTGATTTTTGCGGGTTTCACACATGAACCTGCAGTGTTGCTTGCAGAAAGGTTGTTGCCGTTGCTGCCAGGAAAACAAGAGAAGGTATTTTACAGCGATAATGGGTCCACCGCAGTTGAAGTCGCCATCAAGATGTGTTTGCAGTTTTGGGTTAATACTACGGCTGCTCCAAGAACAAAGATCATTGCGTTTAAAGATGCCTATCATGGCGATACTTTTGGAGCGATGTCTGTAAGTGGTAGAAGTATATTTACCGACCCATTTAAATCTTTGCTATTTGATGTAGAATTTATAGACCTCCCTAATGCTCAAAATATCGAGCAATTGAAGTCTAAGATCAATTATTTATCCAACGAAGTGGCCTGCTTCATATTCGAGCCGAGAGTTTTAGGAGCAGGTGGAATGTTGATGTATGAGGCAGAATACTTGGATCAACTTTTAAGTACTTGTCAGAATCATGGAATCCTAACGATTGCAGACGAGGTGATGACTGGCTTTGGGCGAACAGGTACGTTCTTCTCTTGTGAAGTGCTGAACAATGAGCCTGACCTATTTTGCCTATCCAAGGGCTTAACTGGAGGCACAATGCCACTGGGAATTACAACCTGTAACAGGAAAATATTTGAAGCGTTTCTGAGTGATGATAAGTTAAAAACTTTATATCACGGACATTCATTTACTGCCAACCCTGTTTCAATAGCTGCCTCACTTGCTAGTCTTGATATTCTGCTCAATCCTAGAACGATTGAGAATATCCAAAGAATTAGCGAAAAACATAGCGTGTTTGCAAGAACCATTACCGGGCATCCCAAACTAAAAGATGTTAGGCAAACAGGTACTATTCTGGCAATGGAATGGGAAACTGGAGGCAACACATCCTATTTAAGTGAATTAAGAAATAATTTATATTTGTTCTTCTTAGAGAGGGGAATAATTTTGCGCCCATTAGGTAACATCCTTTACATTTTGCCACCTTATGTGATTAGTAATCAGGATCTCGACTATATTTACGAAACGATTCATCAAGCTTTAAAAGATTTATAATATGCTACTAAAATCTATTTTAGAAACCATTGTTAACGATAATGTATTGCATTCTAAATGGTTAAATACGCTGTCCTTTATGGAAAATGCAGGCGCAAAAAAGATTTCAGCCTCCGAACATAAGGAAGATGTAAACCTAATCATATTGAAACATGCAGCTGAAGAGCATCGCCATGCTTACTATCTAAAAAAGCAGCTAGAGAAGTTAGAAGGTGGTTTATGCAAGACTTATAAAAGCCATGAATTACTTACGCCAAATTATACGAGATTTTATTTAAACGCTTTGGACATCGCTGTTTGCAGATATTTGAAACAAGAGTTTAGTCTATTTGGATTCGACCTAAAGTTTGCAGCTTATTTATTCGTTACGTATGCTATTGAAGTGAGGGCAGATGAACTTTATCCTGTTTATCAAGAGGTCTTGACCAAGGCCAATAGCCGTGTAACAGTTAAATCCATTATCCTGGAAGAGGAAGGGCATCTTGAAGAAATGTTAAATCAATTGAAAGCCTTTTCAACAGATTGGGAACATCATGCGGAGATTGTTGTAAAGATTGAGCAAAAAATGTTTAACAATTGGATCAATCAACTGGAAATCGCAATTGGAACCACTTTTTCTGGAGTGATCGCGTAGAAACTGTCCCCTTTTTCAGGCTTCATTATGAAAAGACCTGTAAAGACGCTGAAAGCGGGTAAGATACCACAAGTTTCATTGAAGTAGAAGCAAGGGAATTTAAGTTGTTGTTTTGCCCGACCGAAAATTACTATTCCTGGGTGAATGTGACCACAAAGATTATAGTATTCATCAAATACTTTGGGTTTATTGTGTATAAATCTAAAAGGATGGCAAAGCAATTCCTTGTGGTGCACCTCAATCCCTAGTGCCACATAATCCTGCGTTTTGAGTTCATCATGGTTGCCTTTAACCAGTACTACCCTTATTTCACTGTAAGATTTCCTCCATTCTAGAAAAGCATTCGCATCACTATTAATTTTGTTGTGGAACATATCGCCGGTCACAAGCAAAGTGAAAGGTTTGAATTCCTTTACTAGGGCTGTTAGTTTTTGAAGATCAGTTTTACCAACTGTGTCAGGCACCTGAATACCCGATTTTCTAAAGTGAGCTGATTTACCAATATGCAGATCGCTGATGATCAACATTTTTTCTCTCTCCCAATAGATTGCTCTTTCTTTACTTAAATACAATCTTTCTCCACGGCAATTAATGAACATTCTTTTTCCTCACACTTTTCTTTTCTGCTTCTGCAGTCATTCTTTCTATTCTCTGGCTCAACTCTTCAGAACTCATATTATCCCGCAAACTATCTACCTTTATTGGAAAGCAAAGCGGTGTATAACTCTCTGCTTTGACTACAATTACTTTACTTTTTTGGATTCTATGTAGTGCAGCTGCTAATCTTGGTTCTTCTATTTGTTGATAAAAAGCTTCGTCATAAGCCTGGCGCAATAATAAGTTATGTTTATCATAATCACTGAAAACGTTGAAAAATAATGCTGCCGACGATTGAAGGTGCTTATTGGCAACATATTTACCAGGATATCCTTGAAAAACAAGCCCCGAAATACAAGCAATGTCCCTAAACTTTCTACGTGCCATCTCCGTAGCGTTGATACTGGCGATGATGTCGTCAGAAAGGTTTTCAGGACTAAACAACTCTTTGATATTGTCTTCATCGAGCGGGAGCGGCTGTTCGCTTAACAACTCGAAACCATAATCGTTCATAGCTATGGAGAAGCTTATAGGTTTTAACCGTCCTAATCTATAGGCGATCAAAGAAGCCATTATTTCGTGAACTTGTCGTCCTTCAAAAGGATAGGCGAAGAGATGATAACCATCCCTTGTATTAATCAATTCAATCAAAAACTCATCACTTTGTGGAACATGGGATACCTTTGCTTGTCGCTCAAAGAGGGGCAAAATGAAATCGAGTTCTTCATCGTCATGCTGCTTGTCGAGCGTCTCGTTGTATTTTTTCCTCAAGATCACACCTAGATTTGCGCTTAGTGACATTCGTCCACCCATCCAACTCGGACTCATTGCAGTCTTCTGTTTGCTTTTACGAACGAGCACCATCATATCTTTAATCATTGCAAACTCCAAAACGCGCCCGGCAAGCGTAAAGCTGGTTCCGACTTTCATTTTAGCTACAAAGGATTCTTCGACCATACCAACAAATCCGCCACTAATATATTTTACTTTAAGCATCGCATCGCTAACGATTGTACCGATGTGCAACCGGTGGCGCATTGCGATTTGCCTACTTTCCACCTTCCATAAACCATCAATCTTAGTTACCTTACTGAATTCATTATAAGCAGTTAAGCTTTCTCCACCTGTAGTAATGAATCGCATGATCCACGCCCATTCATCAGGGAGAAGTTCTCGGAACGCATGCGTCTCTTTAACTTCTATATAAATCTTTTCATCATCAAACCCATCTCCAACAGCTAAGGTGACGAGGTATTGTATTAAGGTATCGAACGCCATAACTATGGGATCCCTACTTTCGATATTTTGCGTTCTAGCGGCTTCTTTTATAGCAGCAGCCTCTACCAGTTCAAGCGCATGAGTAGGTAGAAAGTATATTTTTGATGTTTCATATGGAGAGTGACCACTTCTGCCAGCTCGTTGTAGAAACCGCGCTACACCTTTTGGTGAACCGATTTGAACTACCGTATCAACTGGTTTAAAGTCTACGCCTAAATCGAGTGAAGAAGTGCTAACAACCGCCTTCAAAATGCCAGAATGAATAGAGTCTTCAATCCAGTTTCTTAGCTCAAAATCAATAGATCCATGGTGAATAGCCAATTGTCCTGCCAAGTTTTCATCCTTTGCCAACAGCGTCTGGTACCATAATTCCGCCTGTCCACGGGTGTTTGTAAAAATAAGTGTTGTTTTGCTTTTATAAATAATTGGCAATAGTTTGTCTGCTAACTTATGCCCCAAGTGACCGGCCCAAGGCAACATATCGATATGGTCTGGCAGAATAGATTTGATGACAATCTTTTTTTCTATATCAGCCTTAACGATTACCTTCAAGACATCTTCATAAGGTACAAGAACATTCAACGCTTGCTCAATATTGCCTATCGTCGCTGATATTCCCCAAATTCGGAGCAATCGTTCCGGGTGTTTTTCAAGCAACAACCCTTTTATTCTGGAGATTGCAAGTTCGGCCATAACCCCTCTTTTGCTGCCTAGCAATTCATGCCATTCATCGGCTACAATACATTGCAGGTGTTCAAAATAATTAAAAGTGCTCTTTTGTGCGAGTAACAGATGCATGCTTTCCGGGGTGATGATCAGCACTTCCGGCATCTGCTTTTTTTGTTTGAGCTTATCGTTTTGAGAGGTATCTCCGTTGCGTACTCCGACTTGCCAGTCGAGTCCCAATTGCTCACACACTTCACGCATTGCCCTGGAGAGATCTTTAGCCAGCGATCGGAGGGGAGTAATCCAGATTAATTTCAAACCAGTCTGAACCTTTGCTTTCTTAGTTGTTAATTTTCCTGGTACTACTTTAACTTTCGAAGATTCCTGAGTTGAGTTTAATTCATCGATGACAACAGCAAGGAACAAGGAGAAGGTTTTACCGAAACCTGTAGGAGCATTTACCAATCCGCTGTATCCCTCTGCATAATATTGCCAAGCATCCGTTTGAAACTTAAAGGGCTTTTTACGAGTGGTTTTAAGCCACTTCATAACTTGCTTGTAGCCTTTGCTGGTTTCTATGCCCATGTTAAGAATTCACTAAAGTTGAAGTCAATAACTGTCTAAGGTCCTCTAACGTGTTGATTTCGTCAGCCTTTTTGTCTTTCCGCCAACGTGCAATTCTGGGAAATCTTAGCGCCAAACCCGCCTTATGTCTTTTACTTTCAGCAATGCCTTCAAAAGCGATCTCGAATACTAATTCCGGCTTAACGGTACGCACAGGGCCAAATTTCTCTATTGCATTCTTTACCACGAATGAGTTGACTTCTTTAATTTCCTTATCAGTAAGGCCTGAATAAGCCTTTGCTATGGTAATCAACTTGTCGCCATCTCTAACTGCGAAAGTGTAGTCAGTGAAAAAGTTGGCTCGCCTGCCACTTCCTTTTTGAGCGTAAATCATCACAGTATCGACTGTATATGGGTTGATCTTCCATTTCCACCAATCCCCACGTTTCCTTCCTGCATGATAGAGTGATTGCAGGTTCTTGAGCATTATACCTTCACTGTTAATCTTGCGTGCACCTTGTCTAATCTCCGCTAGTTGCTCCCATCTATCAAAGGAAACTACAGGTGACAGTACGATTATGTCCTTTTTTTCAATCTGGCTAATTATCTTCTCCAAAAGATTCCTACGAAAAGCCATTGTTTGCTCTCGGAGATCCTCTCCCTGATACTCAAGGATATCATACGTATAAAATCCGATAGGAGCATCATTTAACTGCACTTTGTTGATTGTTTTTCTATTTAAACGCTGTTGTAAAATACTAAAAGCCTGAACATTTCCGTCTTTTACGGAAAGAATTTCGCCATCCAGAACTGTCCCATCCTCTAATTCGTCGACAAGAAAGTGTAGCTCCGGGAATTGTGCCGTTACCAACTCTTCTCCACGGGACCATATAAAAAGCTCGCCATTCCTTTTTACGATTTGCCCCCGGATACCATCCCATTTCCATTCAGCCTGCCATTCATTTGGTTGACCGAGTGAGGATGGTTCCATTTCCAACGCATAGGCGAGGCAAAAGGGATAAGGCCATGAACTATCAGTATTTACGTGAGCGCCACCGACCAGGTCATTATAAGTGATCTCTGTAGGTTCCCATTTACCCATGATACTGTGCATAATTTTATTTGCCTCGGTATCACTTTGCTTTGCCAATGCGTTCACAAGCATCTTATTGGATACACCAATCCGGAAATTTCCAGATATTAATTTATTAAAGATGAAACGCTCTTGCGTTTCAAGACTGTTCCATGCATTTAAGATAAAGGCTTTTTTGTCATCTTCATCTTTGCTATGAAGACCAGCAAGATCGTTGATCCATTCATGCAGTTTGCGATTTGTCAGATGTTCGGCAGGGGGGAGAACGAGTGCAATTGTTTCACTCAAATCTCCTACACTATGGTAACTTTCAGCGAACAGCCAATCAGGAATCCCACTCAGCTCGGTTGCCCATTGACGAATAAGGCTGGTGTTTACGGGACGCTTTGGTTTTTTGCCGGTAAACATCGCTATAACAAAAGGTTTATCAAGTTCATCTGCGTCATTGAAATAGCTGACCAACGCAGCAATTTTGTCGTTGGTCTTGTTGCTCATTTCCAACTGTTGAATCAGCTCAGTAAACCTTCTCAAGATAAATCCTCCTTCACCGTCGGCTGTTCCTCAATTTTCTCATCCTCTTCTTCGTTCCCATATTGCGTTTTAACTTCTTCAGAATCTATACCAATTTCGTTTAAATATTTCGAGAAAGTAGCAGTAAAACCATGAGTTACAAAAACTTTTTCTGCTTGAGTAGCCTTAATTGCAGACAAGAGTCCGGGCCAATCTGCATGATCACTTAAGGCGAAACCGGCATCTGCACTCCGCCACCTTCTACTGGCACGTACCTGCATCCAACCGGAGCAGACACCTGTAGAACCATTTATAAGATTCTTAATCCATCTGCCCTCGGCTAAAGCCGGAGGAACGATTACAATTCCTCTTTGTAAATCATCTTTTTTAGTATCCGCCGTAATACGAATGGTTTCTGGCAAATCTACACCTGCACGAATAAATGCTTCATTTAAATTGGCGATTGAGTTATGAACATAAATAGAACTATAACCTTCTAGTCCTTTTAAGAGTCTTTGAGCTTTACCAAGACTGTAAGCAACCAAAACACTTGTCTTGTTTTGGTCGTGATTATTAGAGATCCATGACTTAATTTGTGAAAATATCAGGTCCTGAGGCTGCCATTTATAAATCGGGAGACCAAAAGTACTTTCTGAAACGAATGTGTGACATTTTACTGGTTCAAAGGCTGTACTTATGCCGTCATATTCCACCTTATAATCTCCAGATACAACGCATATTTCACCTTTATATTCTAATCTTATTTGAGAAGAACCAATAACATGCCCGGCAGGAAACAAGCTTAATTTAACTCCATTTATATCTATTTGCTTGTTATATGGCAAGGTTTCGATTTTAAGATCGATTCCCAATCGCTGGTGCAATATTGGTTTTGTAAGATCATGACAGAGATAGGCCTTATTACCCCATTTTACGTGATCAGCATGACCGTGAGTAGTAACAGCCAAATCAACAGCCTGCCACGGGTCAATATAAAAATCGCCTTTTTTACAGTAAATTCCTTTGTTGGTAAACCTAAGCAAACTCATTTGTTACGTAACACACCCAAACCTAACAAAGTTTTAACATTCGGCCTAGATGCACTAATGGTTTTCTTTACTATTTTTGTAAAGACACATATAAACCAAATATCTTGCGAAGTTTCCTCCTTGTAGCTCTGATACTTTTCTCTTTTACATGCTCTTATGGCCAGAATAGATTTACGATAAGTGGCACCGTTTCAGATGAAGCAAGCGGTGAGACCCTAATAGGGGCGACTGTAAAGCTCGATGGTCAGGTAGTAACAGGGATCACCACTAATTCTTATGGCTTTTATTCAATTAACATTCCTTCAGGCACATATAAGATATCGGTTAGTTTCATCGGTTATAAGACTCTGATTCAAAGTATTAAAATTGACAAGAGCGGAAAATTTAATTTCAGTCTTGTAGGCGACAATGAACTTACAGAAGTCGTGATTTCATCTACCAAGGGAGATGAAAATGTTAGCAATCCTCAAATGGGTTTGCAGAAAGTTAATGTGAGAGAGATCAGTAATGTTCCGGTGCTACTAGGCGAACGTGATGTATTAAAAACACTTCAGCTATTACCTGGAATTAAATCTGCAGGGGAAGGAAATAGTGGGTTTTACGTTAGAGGAGGTTCAACGGACCAAAATCTTATTTTATTGGACGAGGCACCGGTTTACAATGCTTCTCATTTGCTAGGTTTCTTTTCAACTTTTAATTCAGACGCCATAAAAGATTTAAGTGTTTATAAAGGAGGCATGCCTGCACAATATGGTGGTCGACTTTCCTCAGTTCTGGATATAAGGATGAATGAGGGTAACCGAAAAAACTATGAAATGGAAGGGGGTATAGGCCTAATTTCATCAAGATTAAAAATTGAAGGGCCGCTGGTTAAGGATAAGGGATCTTTCATGATTAGTGCCCGTCGTACTTATTTAGATGCGTTTCTCGCGCTTTCACCTGATAGTGCTATAAATGGCAATACCTTGTTTTTCTATGATTTAAATGCTAAGGCTAATTATCAATTAGATGATAAGAATACTTTTTACCTTTCTGGCTATTTCGGCCGGGATAAGTTAGGGATTTCGAAGTCCTTCGGTTTCAATTGGGGTAATTCGACTTTAACAATGCGTTGGAACCATCTTTATGGCGACAGATTATTTTCAAATACTTCGTTAATCTATAGCAATTATAATTACGTTATTCAAAATAATAACGATGTAAACAACTTTGAGGTCAACTCCTCAATAAGGGATTTTAACATAAAGCAGGACTATGAGTTCAGCATTAGCAACATTAATAATTTGAAGTTCGGGGTGAATGCTATACATCACACAATATCTCCCGGGAAACTAACCTCAAGAGGGAATTCTAGTGTGAACCAAATCACTAATGAAAACAGACAGGGTTTAGAACTTGCAGGTTATATTTCTGATGAATGGGCAATAAGTGATAAGTTCAATATGGTTACTGGACTGAGGTTGAGCTCATTTTCTTTATTAGGTCCTGGAACATTTAAGACATATGATCTTGATGGGATTGCAACTGATACCCTTTTGTATGGCAAAGGTAAGGTGATCCAAACTTACCTTTATCTTGAACCTCGTTTTTCTTTAAGCTATCAATTAGGCTCCATCGGTTCGTTGAAGGCAGCTTATACAAGAAATATTCAGAACATACATCTAATGTCTAATTCCACAACGACATCTCCAACAGATCTTTATATTCTAAACAGTAATAATGTAAAACCAGAGATAGCGGATCAGGTGGCTGGGGGTTACTTTAGGAACTTTTTTGATAACACTTATGAGTTTTCTGTTGAATTGTATTATAAGTGGTTGCAAAATCAGATCGAGTATCGAACAGGAACAGATTTGCGAGGAAACAGTAATGTGGAGGCAGACTTGCTCTATGGCAAGGGCCGAGCTTACGGTATTGAATTCTTTTTGAAGAAAAGATTTGGTAGGTTTAACGGTTGGATAGGATATACGCTCTCGAAAACTGAACGCCAGTTTGATCAACTCAATGGTGCGTCATGGTTTTATGCAAAGCAAGATAGAACCCATGATCTTTCTTTAGTAGGAATATTCAAGGCGAGTACACGCTGGAGCTTCTCCTCTGTCTTCGTATATAATACAGGAAATGCTGTGACCTACCCTAGTGGAAAGTATCAGATAAATGGGCGTACGGCATTCTACTATACAGAAAAGAATGGGTACAGGACACCAGCATATCACCGCCTCGATTTTGCTGCAACACTTGAAGGAAAACCTGGAAAAAAACTCCAATCAAGCTGGTCTTTTGGCGTATACAACGTTTACAATCGCCAGAATGCTTTTGCGATTAATTTTAAAGATGACCCAGATGATGCAACGAAGACTCAGGTAGTCCGCACCACGCTATTTGGTATTATACCATCAGTTACCTGGAATTTTAAATTCTAAATTATGAAGAGCACGATAGTAAAACTTATAGTTACTGCAGCGGTTATTGTTACCTCATTATCAAGTTGTGAAAAAGTGATTGATCTGGAGTTAAATAAATCCGAACCAGTTATTGTAGTTTATGGCGAAATAAATGACCAGACTGAAAATCAATATGTAAGGATTTCAAGGACTTACAGCTTCACCGAACCAAATAAATTCAACGAGGTAACCGGTGCGAGAGTTATCGTAACATCTCAGGCAGGCAGTGTTATTAACTATTCTGAAATCACACCTGGAGTTTACCAGAGTTCCAAATTTCGCGGTAGAACAGGTGTTCAATACACGCTTGATGTAACTGTAGACGGAAAAAAGTATAGTGCAGTATCAACAATGCCAGAGAAAGTATTTCTCGATTCATTAAATTTCAGAGACGTCTCATTTTTTGGAAATAATTCTACATATCTTATTGCCAACTTCTTAGATCCCTTAGGGATTCAAAATCAATACAGATATGTACTATCTATTAAGAGTAAAGTTGTTGAAGACTTGGTTAGCGAAGATCGTTTTAATGATGGGAATGTAGTCGCCAATACTATATATTATAAATTGAATGACTTAGAACGAGGAGATGCGATAGAACTTGATCTACAGTGTATCGATAGAAATGTATACAAGTATTATTACGCTTTCGGCCAAAATCTAGGTGAAGGAGGACCGCCAGTAGCGCCCGCAAATCCACCATCAAACATAAGCAATGGTGCCTTAGGAATTTTTAGTGTTCACACCTCTAGTAAAAGGATTGCTAAAGTAATGTGAACTAACTGATCGCTACACTCCATGTTCTCTTGAAAACCTGCTTTGGAGCTAACTTTATTATTCCTTCTTTGTTTTCCAGGAATTGTTCATGCCTAACTCCATCGGCAATTCCGCACCATGGTTCAAGGCAAATGAAGTCGGCATCTCTTGCTGCCCATATTCCGAAGTATGGGAAATTCTTAAATTCGAAGTCAATCCTGTTGCTATTTTTACGGTTACGTAAGCTTATTTTCTCACTTTTTAGTGTTTTGAATACCAGCGCATCATTATAAAATAGGCGATGATCTAGGGCAAGCTTGCCGCCATCTAAAGGTATATTATTAGTGTTATTACTGATTAGATCGTTTTCAATGTCGTGATAATTAAGCATGATATCCTTATCAAACTGTAGATAATAATCAGAATATGCACAGCCATTAGACGTATTTATCGCGAAAGCAGGGTGTCCGCCGATTGAAAATAATAGCTCCTTTTCATCGGTATTTAAAACTTCGTAGCTGCAACTCAGAGTGGTATTATCGAGCTTATACCGGATTCCCAGCATAAACTTGAAGGGGTAGGCTACGAGTGTATCAGCTGAGTGTGATAAGACAAATAGCAACTCATCACTATTCTGTATTTCAAGACTAAACTCTTTATCTCTGGCAAAACCGTGTCTGCTAAGTTTATAGCTTCCATCTTTATAGCGGTAAGTATCGTCTTTAAGACTGCCAACAATTGGAAAAAGCACTGGACTAAATTTACCCCAAAACTTATTATCACCTTCCCAAAGATAATTTTCGCCATTTTTGATATTTATTAATTGCTGCAGTTCCGCACCTTTACTGGAGAATCCAGCCTTTATGCAATCATTTTCTATGTAAATCATATTAATCTACAGATTGTCTTTTGCTTGTTCTTTAGCGCGCTTCTTAAAAAATCCCCGCAATAAGAAATTACTTTGCAACGCTTCCAAGTCCTCATCTAATTTTTTACTGCTAGTTTCAAGGTTTTTCATGATCGATTTTACCTGACCTGCAGTCTCTTGATCATTGAGTAGCAAACCAACAGCATTGTCTTTTTGATTCAGTTTGGATGAAGCTAAATTTAGATTCTCAGTCAACATTGCTGCAGACCCAGCGGTTTTTTGAAGTTGGTTTACAGAACGCTGAAGTTTCGAGAACACAGCAGTGTCGGTTAATAAGTTGTCAGCGAGACCACCTTTTGTGTTGAGTGTTTTGGTAAATACATCAAGCTCTCTGGCCATCTTACTAGCTGACGATGTAGTGGCTTTCAAATTCGCAACTATAGACTTAAAGTCTTCAGCTACTTGTTGATCTGTCAATAATGAACCAACAGTTCCTTTTCCTTCTACTAAGCCCCTTGCTAATATTTTGAAGTCAGAAGTTACGTCTACCAGGTTTTTGTTGTTTACCTGGAAGGTCTTCATGATGTCATCTGTAGATAAGGTGGTATTGACTTGTAAATGATCCCCATCCTCCACAAATGGGTATTTCGGACTTCCGCCAGTAATTACTATGATTTTATTGCCAATCAGCCCATCAGAGCTGATACTTGCTGTAGCATTCTTATGGATATATTTATGTGCTTCTTCCTCTATACTTAAAAACACCTGAACTTGTGATGTTCCATAAAATTGAATCTTCTTGATGGTGCCAATTTTCACCCCTGAAAACCAGACGTTGTTTCCTGCTTTAAGTCCTTGAATGTCGTTAAAAACGACGTCAACGCTAAAGCTCTTTACGAAAGCCTTTTTCTGGCTGCCTAAGGTAAAGACTCCAACAACAAATATCACTAAGCCTAAAAGTATAAAAGCTCCAACTTTAATTCCACGGCGGTTATTTTTTGCCTGCATGTTTTCTATTGTATAAAATTGTAATCATAAAATGGTTGAACCCTATCGTCAGTTGTGTTAAAAACTTCTTCGAAAGTACCCTTATGTTCGAACTTACCACCAAGCAACATAGCAACTCTATTCCCAACCGCTTTGGCACAGGTAAGATCGTGAGTGATAATAATTGAGCTGGTATGAAAGCGCTCTTGAACCTCGTTAATTAAATTGTTAATCTCAAAACATGTGATAGGATCAAGTCCAGCTGTAGGTTCATCATACAGCATAATTTCTGGTCGCAGAATGAGTGTTCTTGCAATGCCAATTCGTTTTCGTTGTCCACCGGAAAGTTCAGATGGCATTTGGTTGATTGTTTGGGAAAGGCCAACTGCGTCTAGCATTTCTTCAACGGCTATGCTAACCTCTTCTTTTGACAAGTGTTTTTGATTCCTCACCAATGGAAATTCAAGGTTTTCTCTTATTGTCATACTGTCATATAAAGCACTATTTTGGAACGAAAAACCAACTTTTAACCTCAGCAGTAATAATTCTTTGTAGGATATCTTATCTATAATCTGGTTCAACACTTTTACCTCACCCTGGTCTGGTGTGAGTAAGCCCACAATAATTTTAATCAATACAGATTTACCTGTTCCTGATTTCCCAAGAACGACCAGATTTTCCCCCTTGTATAAATCAAGATCGACACCTTTTAGAACCTCATAATTACCAAAAGCCTTTACAAGACCTTTTATTTCTATTACTTTCTCAGTTGAAATCGTTTTAGCCTTTTCTTTCATAACTAAGTTCTAAATAGACCAAAAAACTGTACAGAAACTACTTCTTCGATAAATATCAGAAACATTCCAACCACTACAGCAGAATTAGCCGCTTTCCCAACCCCTTCAGTTCCCTTCGAAGAATTGTAACCTTGGTAACAGCCAACCATACCGATTGTGAAACCAAACAAAATAGCCTTTACAGTAGAAGCGGTTATGTCTAAAAAAGTTATTGATTCTAACGCGGATTGAAAAAACGCTTTTGCACTCGTCCCTTCGCTTGTCGACACGTTTAATAACGCACCGAGCATACCAACCATAGCTGTATAGAAAGTTAAAATGGGGATCGTAATTGTGGCAGCTAAAACCCGGGTTGTTACAAGAAATTTAAAAGGATTTGTAGCTGACACTTCCATTGCATCAATTTGTTCAGTAACTCGCATTGATCCTAACTCGGCTCCTATGCTGGATCCTACCTTGCCAGCGGCGATAAGAGATGTCAGGAGGGGAGCAAGTGTTCTTAATAGCGCGATACCAACTAGGGAGGGTAGCCATGATGTAGCTCCAAATTCCGCGAGAGATGGTCTTGATTGTTTCGTAAAAACTACACCAGTTATAAAACCAGTTAAAGAGATTAATGCTAGAGATTTGTAACCAATGTCATAACATTGCTTCATAAGTTCTTTGCCCTCATAAGGAGGTAGAAATCCTTCCTTAAAAAAACGGCTGATAAACTGAAAAACGTCATATAAGGTAAGAAACATCCTGCTTAATTTACCTGGTGCTTCTGTATTACTATCCATATATTTGTGTCAAAGTTACTAATTTGTCGTTATTCATAATATAAATTATGCAGTTCAAATTGTGCGCCATTATTACTATCTGCCTCCAGGAGGACAATTTTTTTGCAAGAATTGTGTGTAGGTAAGGGCTAGGTGTTCGGACGTTCCTGACCCTTCATTTAATGAATGAGTTCGATTTGGATACGACATCATCTGAAATACTTTTCGATTTTTTATCAACTCATTTATTAGCAGCTCTGCATTTTGATAGTGAACATTATCATCTCCGGTACCATGGACTAAAAGCAAATTACCTTGTAAGTTTTTTGCATAGGTAAGAGGAGAACCTTTAATATAAGATTCTTTGCTTTGCAAAGGGGAACCCATATAGCGTTCTTGGTAAACATTATCGTAAGTTAACTGATTGGCAACTGCCGCAACAGCAATTCCAGTTTTGAAGATTTCAGGATATTGAAATAGAAGGTTAAGCGTTGAAGATCCTCCGCCGCTCCAGCCCCAAACAGCGACTCTGGATTTGTCTACAAAAGACCATTCTAGTATTTTCTTCGCCGCCATTGCTTGATCTCTAATATTCAGAGTGCCTATTTTCTGAAAAATACTCTTTCTCCATTCTCTTCCTCTTGGAGCAGGAGTACCTCGGTTGTCGATAGAAACATATATATAGCCGTCTTTTGCCATATCACCAACGTAAAGACGGTTATTTGCTACACCATAAGTATCCGTAACTGTCTGTCCCCAAGGTTCTCCATATACATAAAAAATTATAGGATATTTTTTGGTTTGATCAAAATTATCAGGCTTTTTCATCCAGCCATCTATCAAAACGCCATCTTCAGTAGTTACTTTAAAAAACTCAACTTTGTTTTTTGGAGGTTTAACTCTTCCAAGTTGGTTGGTTAAACTACCCTCCATTGTTAAAGGATTAAGGGTAACAAAATTCATCCATTCAGCTATTGGAGGGATGTTAGTGTTTTGGTAGGTATGGCGGGCAAAAAGTCCGGATGGAGCAATATCGTAGGAATGTGTTCCAGTGAAAATTGAAGAAGTCACCATCTCTAATTTCCCTCCCCCTGAAAGTTTGGTCTTATACAGATACTTTTGAGTATAATTGGTTGGAGAAGCCATAAAATATAGATAGCCTGATTTTTCATCGACCAAAGATTTTTCGATAACATCGTAATTACCTTTTGTAATCAGCGTTTGCTTTTTACCATCTTTTGAAATTCTATAATAATGATTCCATCCATCTTTATCACTAACCCAAAGAAACTCCTTTCCACCATCAATCCAATTCCATTCTTTGATTGGATCTATCCAGGCTTCGTCAGTTTCTGTAAGGATGTTGGAGACTGAACCACTAATGATATTTGCTACATAAATTTTGCTGATGTTTTGTGCCCGATTAAGTTGTTGTAAAATAATTTCATTCGTCCCAGGGATCCAATCCATCCTAGGAATGTAATTCTGAACAAGATCCCCGGGGATTTTCAACCATCTCGTCGACGCAGAAGAAATATTAATAACTCCTACTTTACATGCCGATGGATTTTCTCCAACTTTTGGGTACTCCACAGGAATTACAAATGGATATATAGAATCGGTATTATTAATCATTAGAAAGTTTTTCGTCTTACTGGCGTCTAACTGCCAATATGCAATCGATTGACTGTCTGGACTCCATCTAAACCCATCCCTGCAGAAAAATTCTTCTTCATAAACCCAATCGAAGGTGCCATTAATTAAATTTTCTGTTCCATCTGTTGTTAGCGCCTTTGTTATTCCATTGGTCAAATCGTCAATATAAAGATTATGTTTACTCACGTAAGCTACTTTGCTACCATCAGGGGAGAATTTCGCAAACATCAACGATGCCGTAGGTTTATCTTTACCAATTTTGATGACTTTATTAAGTTTGAGATCCGCAACATAATAATCTCCTCTGGTCTCTTCTCTCCAAACCTTTTTGCTATTTGTAAATACCAGCACCTTAGTCTCGTCTTCTGAAATAGTGAAATCCTTTATCCTAAGAAGATCGTTACTGGCACCTTCAAGTAAGGCCCTTGGCATAATTATCTTGCGGTCATTTTTGGGAAGCGTTATGGAAATTATTTCACCGTTAATAGACTGGTAATAAGAATTACCATCTTTGGCCCATTTAATTTCCTGCGCTTTTACACTCCAGGTAAAAAAAGCGGTGAATATGATTATCAGTTTATATGCTAGTTTATTGACTTTCATTTTTATAAGTTTAGAAATGCATCGTAAACAACTTGGAGGTAGGATTTTGCCAATTTTAGCGTAGCAGCAGTATTAAGCACATCGTCATTCCTATTATTGTATAACACTACTTTTCCTATGTTGTCAAATGTAACACATTGTTGGTTATCGATAAAACCCATTCCATCGTCCCAACTAAAAAATGCGAATGATTTGACATAAGGGTTGAGAAGGTTTTTGCTCCAACGGAATTCTTTGGTATTTAGAGCCAGCTGTGAGAGTAAAGTTGCCGGCAAATCCGCTTGGCTACCAACTCCATCGAACACCCTTCCTTTAAACTCATTTTTGATCACATCACCATATAGGAGAAGGGGTATATGATAGCGTTCAGGAACAAAAACATTCGTTCTATTTTTTGGATAAATGTGACCATGGTCAGCTATAAAAAGAAATAACGTATTCTTATACCACCGTTGTTTTTTTGCATGTTGTAAATAAGAAATAATGCATGAGTCTGTATAAAATGCCGTGCTTTTAAATTTTTCTACATTGGTTGCGTTACCAAATTTTGATCTTCCAGGCACGGCAAACGGTTCGTGATTCGTAAGGGATAGAATGGTGGAGAAGAAAGGTTGCTGTGCTGTGTTCATTTCCTTAAGTTGGCGTTTGAATACCGCACCATCAAATTGACCCCAGCTGGTCACTATTCCGTCCCCGAAATTATTTCGGTCAGTAAGCTGATGAACATCATGGCTTAGTAAAAAAGCCTTATAATTATCAAATTCCGATTCTCCACCGTAAAAAAATGAATTTTGATAACCAGCCTTATAAAGAGACTGTGATATTGAAGGAAGTTTCTCCGTTTTCTCAGGCCATTTGACAAGGTTAACTGCAGCCAGAGTAGGAAATCCCGCGAGTGTTCCAATAAATCCTTTGTCTGTTCTATTACCTGTAGAATAAATGTTGCTAAATAATATTCCCTTGTGAACCAGGCTATCGAAGCCCGGTGTAACGTCCTGCATATTTCCTAGCGTGGCAGTCAGATCTGCCGTAAAGCTTTCCATAATAAATAGAACTATGTTAGGACGTTGAGTAGTCAACACATTTATGGTAGTATCTTTAGCTACAGCATAAAGGCCTGAGACAATATCGGCAGCTTCTTTAGTATCTTCATAGATGTACGGATTGGCTTTTGTTTTATTTGACGCAATAAGACTAGATAAAAGGTTCCATTCTGTGTTTACTGATGCCAAGTTTAATACCTGTGTGTTGGAGAAATAGGCCATACTCTGGTTTATTGGAGATCCTGAAATTCCACCTCGTATCATCACAAAATTCAATCCTAATATAACTAAAGCAATGGGTAACTTTATCCAAATAGATTGGTTGGCAAACGTTAATTTTCCACTCACGACAGTGCGCTGGAGAATAAAACCGAGGACTATAAGTAGCATCAGCACAGCCATAGAAAGACCGATAGGGGATGATGCACTAGATGCAAGCGCCTCGTTTGGTGTAGTTGTTGCAACTTCCAATGCTTTTGAATTGATTTTTGAACCCCATTCTCTGAAGATATTGAAATTAGCAACAGAAATAATACTGAACAGAACTACCAGTAAGTTTATATATCCACTAAGCCACTTTAGTTCAATATTCATTCTCCCGCTAATCATTGATATAATGTAAGCGATAGCTGGTATAATTAGCATATATCCCACCATAGAAATGTCCAATAGTAAGGCATGGAAAAACGTAGAGGCAACCTCGGTAAATGATACGGAGGAAATTATTTTTGCATTTATTAACAGAAAGATCGATCTATCTAACAAGAAATATAGAAGCCAAAAGACAATAAACCTCAAAAAGAAAAGCAAACTATTCAGCATATCGACAGACTAATTTGTTCCCTTAAGCATTTTAAACATGTCATCAATTTCCTGAACAGATTTCAGCTCATAGCCTATTGGAATAGTTAATGAAAAGGGCCCAGTCTTCTCTTCTTTAACATTTTTTAGTGTGAGAATATTTTTGACCCCATATTGTATACTTATATATTTTACCGGCGTGCCTTTTAGCTCAGCAAACTCTGGTAAGATAGCACCTGGAGATAACTGAAGGTTA
>JACMPF010000218.1 GCA_014377665.1 Pedobacter sp.
CTAGCCATAATCAATATTCCTCTTTGAATGCCCAATAAACGAACGGAATGCTAATAGCAAACCATTCGATTAATACAATTGCTATGGTGTTTAGGCTTTTAATAAACTATTTAAATATGTACTTGGTAGGGCGGATACATAATTTGTAGATTCAAGCTGGTTATGAAATGCAATTATTTGCGAAAAAATGCTGCTTTAATCTGCGAATACTCCAGCTTTGTGATGATACCAAAAGTTAATTATATAACGGTATTTTAATAAAAAATATTATTTTCAGATCCCTTGTCCCCAATTCCCTATTATAAGTTGCCATTATCTTTTTAAGACCAATATCAGACATGAATATTAAACGTATTCCTATTTTTTTGCTTTTGGCAATTATTGCTTTATCTGCTTTTGTATCGAAAGATGAAGATCCTATCGAAAAAGTAATTAATGCACTGGCTAACTGGGCTAAAATTAATCCCGTAGAAAAAGTGTATTTACATACCGATAAACCCTATTATGCATTAGGAGATACTATTTGGTTTAAAGCATATGTAACTATTGGAAGTCAGCATCAATTGTCGGCTTTGAGTGCCGCATTATACGTAGACCTGATCAATGAAAACGACTCTATATTAAAGACCCTTAAACTCCCTGTTTCTGCTGGTACAACTCAAGGCGACTTTGCTCTAAATGATGAATGGCATGAGGGTAATTACCGCATCCGTGCCTATACGCAATGGATGAGAAATGCGGGAGAGGATTATTTTTACGATCAGGTATTTAGTATTGGTAATCCTTCAAAAGACTATAGCATCGTATCCTCTGGTAATTCAAGTGCCGGTAAAAATAATAAAGCTTCCATTAAAAGTGATCAGAAGGCTGGTTACGACATCCAGTTCTTCCCTGAAGGAGGAAATCTTATCAATGGAGTGATCTCAAAAGTTGCCTTTAAAGCGGTTGCCGCCAACGGTCTGGGAGCTAGCATTAAAGGTGCCATTGTTGATGATCAAAATCTGAACATCATCGAGTTTAAAACTGAACATGCTGGCATTGGTGACTTCACTTTTAAGCCCGAAACGGGCCGCAGTTACTCTGCGAAAGTTACTACACCTGACGGCAAGGAAAGCACTATTGCTTTACCTAAAAGCCTGGATGAAGGATATAGTTTGGCTGTATTTCAGCCGGCTGGAGATAGTGTGCTGGTAAGAGTGAATGTTTCAGAAGCCCAGCTTAAAACATTGAAAGACACTCCATCTCCATTAAGCCTTATCGTACAATCTGGTGGAGAGTCCATTTTTACAATGATTGTAAACGTTACCGGCCAAATAAATTCTATTTGGTTCAAGAAAAACGACTTCCCGATGGGGATTGCACAGTTTACACTCTTCAATGCCGCTGCTGAGCCGCTGAATGAGAGGATTGCTTTTATAAAGAATGGAGACAAGATGCATATTACTGTGGCTTCTCCAAAAGCTGTTTATAAGAGCAAAGAGAAAGTTGAATTGCAGTTATTGGCGAGGGCTTCGGATGGTAATCCTGTTGCTGGTAGCTTTTCTGTAGCCGTAACTGATGAAAGTAAAGTGCCTGTTGATGAGGCAGATGAGAGTACCATTTTCTCTAACATCTTGCTGAAATCTGATCTTAAAGGATATATAGAAAAACCCAATTATTACTTCAATAAGGATACTGAGAATGTCCATAGAGCATTAGACAATTTGATGTTGACGCAGGGATACAGGCGGTTTAGCTGGAAACAAATTACCGGTACCGATCTTGCACTTCCAACTTTTAAAGCGGAGCAACTTGGATCATCTATTTCTGGCGTAGTAAAATCATTGAATGGTAAGGTTTATCCAGGTGCTAAGGTAAAACTGTTTTCCTTGAAATCAGGAATTATACTTGACGCGGTTTCAGATATAGACGGTAAGTTCACCTTTGATAACCTGGTACTTACGGATAGTATTAAGCTTACCTTGCAGGCTACGACAATGAAGAATGGCAATAAGCTGGAGGTAATTGTCGATCCTTCATTGAAGATGGGGCTGACTGAGCGGAAGTTCAAGAGTTCGGATTCGTTGACTTTTCAGTATTCAATTAAAACCTATATTGAAAATGTAAAGAAACAAGATGCACTTTTGGAAAGGATGGGCCAGTTAAGCAGGGTTCAGCGATTGAAAGAAGTTACTATTTCAGGGCGGAAAAGAGCTTCTCAACAATATTCACCACAGGGAATGTTTATAGTTACGGAAGGGCAGGCGGATCAAACTTTCGTGTTTAAGAATCCAGAAAGCTGCCCTACCCTTGGATTATGTCTTCAAGGACTGTTACAAGGGGTAGTATTTCAGCCGCTGGATGTTGTTCAGAACTATCCATATTCGAGAAACGCACCAATGGATGTATTTCTGAATGGAAGGAAACTTTCTGCACAAGAGGTTGGTGATGTATTTGATAATGACATTATAGCCCCTTCAGATATTGGTAAGATCGATGTAGTTCGTACAAATCAAGCTGTTATGAGCCGCTTAGGCAATGCCCCTGCCTTACTCATTGTTACGAAGATGGGGTATATGAGAAAAACCTATCAACCGAACGTCGTCAACTTAAGTCCGAAAGGCTACAATAAAGTGAGGGACTTCTATATGCCTAAATACGATCGTCCGGGTAATGCCAACGCTATCCCTGATTTACGTTCAACTATCTTCTGGGATGCGAATGTTAAAACTTTCACAACAGGCAAAGCGGCACTTAACTATTTCAATGCAGATGGTCCTGGCAACTATAAAGTGGTTGTAGAGGGAATAAATGCAGATGGTGAATTGGGCAGACAAGTATTTAGATATAAAGTAGAAGCGGGAGATCAGCCGCTGCAGACTGAATTTGCAAAGATCGACCGCAACCTGGCGACGAGGGGTTTAGAGAGTTTGAGCATAAAGATGCCAGTGGAAAGGGCGTACCTCCACCTAGATAAAACATCTTACAATATTGGCGATACGCTTTGGTTCAAAGGGTATGTAATGGCTGGTCCGAGTTTGGCGGCGACTAAATTAAGTGGCGTATTATTGGTAGAGCTAAATAACGACAGTGCGGAAGTAGTGCGAAGAGTAAGCGTGCCGATTAAGAATGGCGTTGCTATGGCGCAGATTCCGTTACCTTCCAGGGTATTTAGAGAAGGGGCTTACACGCTCCGTGCGTATACTAATCTTATGCAGAACTATGGAGATGGACATTTTTTTAATCAGCGCTTTTATTTAGGCTTACCGCGGGCAGATCGTTGGCTGGTTAAATCGACCGCTGTTTTAGATAGTACAGATAAGAGTGATGACCTGAAAGTGGAAATGAGCTTGTTTAGGTTGGATAGGAGTGCGGTTGCGCTCCGAGATGTAGTGGTTTACATTTATGAAGGTGATACCTATTTGTATAAGGAAAAAGTACAAACAGGTGCAGACGGCAAGATCCAGTTTAGTAAAGCATTGCCTAAAAGGGCGAACGGGAAAAACATACGAATAGAACTTAGAAGCGTTCATCCAGCGGATAAAAATCAAGTAGTCCAAGTACCATTGATTATTGATCGTCCGCAGAAAATAGACCTGCAGTTTATGCCCGAGGGAGGTAAGCTGGTTGCAGGGATAAGGTCTGTATTAGGTTTCAAAGCACTTGCCGAGAATGGTAAAGGTATTTCTCTTGAAGGAAATATTGTAGACAAAGCAGGCCAGGTAGTTAGCAGTTTTAAAACGTTACACAACGGTATGGGCTCATTTGAATTTACGCCTCTGCCCGGAGAAAGCTATACCGCTAAAATTACCAGCCCTGTAGGGGCAACAAAGAAGTATGACTTGCCTAGAATACTCAAAGAAGGATCGGTGATGACTGTTCAAAATGTTATGGAGAGCGCATTTATTACTTTAAAGATTGCTGCAACATCCAAAGCACTTACACCTGATAGCATCTATTATTTGATTGGAACGACCAGGGGTAAGGTTTATTTTTCCGAAAGGGTTGTTCCTAAGGAACAGACTTTTAACATACCAAAAACTACTTTTCCGACAGGGATTTCACGTTTCACTTTACTTAAGGGTACACAACCTATTAATGAACGCGTAATATTTATCAATCATCATGAAGAGCTGGCCGTTAATCTTATCCCTGATAAGGCCAGTTATGGTAAACGTGCACCTATAGAAGTTGAGGTACTGGTGAAAGATAAGAGAGGTGTTCCGGTAAAAGGTAATTTTTCTTTATCAGTTACGGATGATAGTCAGGCGCAACCTGATAGTCTCGGGAACCATGGTATTGCGGTATCCTTTTTAGTCAACTCTGATCTCCGTGGAAATATAGAATCTCCTGCATACTATCTTGGAACAGGGAACGCAGTAGCTGCAGATCTTGACAACCTGATGTTAACTCAGGGATGGACAGACTACGATTGGAAGAATGTATTTAAGTTACCTAAACAAGCTCCTTTTGCAGTTGAGGATGGTAACCGAATCACTGGATTAGTAAAAAATCTAAGCAATAAGCCTATCGCCGGGGCGCCCGTGATAATCTCATCTAGAAAACCTAGCTATATCACAACGACAGTTACGGACTCTACGGGGCGTTACATCTTTCGTGATTTACCAAAGATAGATACCGGTTCGTTCTTTATTCAGGCCAGATCTGTAAAGGGTAAGACGATGACAATGGGTTCAGTTAGTGTGGACCGCTTTGAAGCGCCAAGGCTTCCGCTAGGAGCACCTACAATTGAAATACCCTGGTATGTGAATAGTGACTCTTCGCAGCTTCGAAATTATAAGAACCGACTTCCTGAGAAAACTATCGAAGATGGTTTTGTGAGCGATGGACGACAGTTGGAAGAAGTAAATATTACTGCGGTAAAGATTATTCCAGGTTCACAAAACCCTTATGGACCGGGAAGGGCAGATTTAGCAATAGATGCAGCTGATATTAAGCAATCTGGAACAGCTAATCTCTACCAGCTATTAAAACAGAAAGTGCCTGGTTTTAATGTAATCTACGATTACGAAAATATGAGGGGTGAATCAACTATACGTGTTGGTAAGTATGTTGTTGATAGAATGGATATCAATATTGATGGAAGACCCTTACAACTCAACATTGATGGATTTGCAACCATCGAAAAAGTTAAAGACGCTATAGCGGAGTATGTATTAGCCAACATAACCGGCGTAGAAGTTGCCTATAGCAGAAAGTTTACTGTTCAAACTGTCAATGCTTGGAATCTGGAGCATGATAAAATTATTCCTCAAGTTGGTTATAGAGGTTATGATTTTGCTAAAATAGAAATTACTACCTTAAATGGAAAAGGCTGGTATAGACCATTGAACCCTGATGTCGTTTATTATCGTCCATTGCCTATTTTATCTAAAAAAGAATTTTACAGTCCGAAATACCAAATTTTGCACTCTAAAGACCAGCAAACCGACAACCGTTCAACTATCTTTTGGGAACCAAATATTTTGACTAATGATGAAGGCAAGGCTAAAGTTTCCTTTTATTCTTCGGACGCCACTGGAAGTTATACTATTAGCCTGGAAGGGTCTGACATGAAAGGCTTATTTGGAACTGGTAGAAAGAAGATAAGTATAATCCAATAACTTCGTATTTAAAATAAAAAGCACCCTTTATTTTCTGACCTAATTCCAATTGTCAATAGCATGAATTTTATATGCTTATTACTTCTATCTATTTTTTATGATTATAAAATGTCTTCGCCCTAAATCAATAGCAATAAGCAGTTGTAATTCATTCATTTATAGTAATAATAAGATATCTTAGACTTGATTTAAAACCTAACTAAATTGTTTGTTGTAGCCGGTAAGTATAAGTGCAGGATTTTTGGCAATTAGGAGTGGTTCTTCACCAATTTTGATGCACGTTAAAAAAGAAGAATATTTAACATTAAATAATTGATAACCAGCACAATAAATGAGCAATAGGCTTGTTTTCTTGAGTCCTTTTAAATATCTTAAAGCATTGAATAACAGATACTTGAACATTGATTTTGTCTAACTCTCCTAACCCAAATCTGATAGC
>JACMPF010000219.1 GCA_014377665.1 Pedobacter sp.
AGTTTAATTTCGTAAAGAGTGGCAATCATCTCACCAAGTTTGCCAGGTGGAAACCCTTGCTGATGAAACCAGACTAGATAGCTCTCAGGAAGATCACACATGATACGACCCTTATATTTTCCAAAGGGCATTTGCATAGTAACCAGGTCTTTCAATATTTGTGGATTCATGAGTTTTATCTTACGACTAATTCTAACATTTCCACTGCTTCATCTACGGTATTTAATCCATCAAAAGCAATTCTCAAGCTATCTTTAACCTCTTTCAAATTGCATAGACGGGGATGAATTTGCGCAAAAAGAAGTATTTTATTGAACATAGTGGAATCAAAAAATTTGGATTGCTTGTCTGCAATAAAGTATCCCCTTAACGTACCTTTTTTATAGCTTAGCTTTTCAAAGCCGAGCTGCTTAGCAACCCACTGAAGTCTAAGGACGTGTAACATCGTTTTAACGGGCTTCGGAACAGGACCAAATCGATCTTTTAGCGCGTTTTCAAACGTTTTTAGTTGAGCTTCATCTTCTATTTTTGAAAGCTCAGTATACAAATTGTAGCGCTCCGTAATATTTGTTACATAATCATCAGGGATGTAAAGCTCCAGATCCGTATCTACTTGGGTAAAGGTGACGAAAGGCCGCTCCTTTTCATCTTTAAAAAGATCTTTAAACTCATCTGATTTAAGTTCCTGAATGGCTTCATCCAGGATTTTATGGTACATTTCAAATCCTATTTCGGCAATAAAGCCACTTTGTTCTGCACCCAAAAGGTTCCCGCTTCCGCGGATATCCAGATCACGCATGGCGATATTGAAACCACTGCCAAGGTCTGAAAACTCTTCAATTGCACTCAATCTTTTTCTTGCTTCGGAGGTGAGGGTTGAAAGTGGCGGACTTAAAAGGTAACAGAAAGCTTTCTTGTTTGACCTACCTACCCTACCACGCATCTGGTGTAGGTCACTCAAGCCGAACATGTGAGCGTGATTGATAATGATTGTATTTGCGTTGGGTATATCAAGGCCAGCCTCAATAATTGTTGTGGCTACTAAAACATCTTTCTCTCCGTTAATAAAGTTTAACATGACATCTTCTAGCTGATCACCATCTAACTGACCATGGGCAATACCGATTCTCGCTTTAGGAACCAAAGTCTGTATAAGTCCGCCTAGTTGTGGCAGATCATTCACTCTATTGTGAATGAAGAAAACCTGCCCACCCCGGTCTAGTTCGAATTGAATTGCTTCCTGAATCAGTTTATCATTGAACACATGCAATTCTGTATTTACAGCCTGCCTATTTGGCGGTGGAGTGCTCATGATTGACAGATCCCTCGCTCCCATTAATGAAAAATGTAACGTACGGGGTATGGGTGTAGCAGTAAGGGTCAGGGTGTCGACATTGATCCTTAAAGCCCTCAATTTCTCTTTGGAAGTGACACCGAACTTCTGTTCTTCATCAATGATCATGATGCCCAGGTCTTTAAATTTGACGTCTTTGCTTAGTAAGCGATGGGTTCCAATGATGATGTCCACCTTCCCGTCTGCAACTTTAGATAGTGTTTCCTTGATCTGCTTGTTGGTTTTGAACCTATTAATATAATCCACGTTGCATGGAAAGTCCTTGAGACGTGAGGTAAAGGTCTTAAAGTGTTGAAGCGCAAGGATTGTTGTTGGCACTAGTATAGCTGCTTGTTTTCCATTGGCAACCGCTTTAAAGGCGGCTCTGATTGCGATTTCCGTCTTACCAAACCCAACGTCACCACAAACTAACCGATCCATGGGATGAGGCGCCTCCATATCTCTTTTTACATCAGCTGTTGCCTTTTCCTGGTCTGGGGTGTCTTCATATATAAATGATGCCTCCAGTTCTGTTTCGAGGTATCCGTCTGGGTCGAATGCGGTACCAACCTGGGCTTTTCTTAGGGCGTAAAGCTTTATTAAGTCCCTGGCAATGTCTTTAACTTTTTTTTTTTGTTGTCTTTTTTAGTTTATCCCAGGCCTCTGTTCCCAGCTTGTTCATCTTCGGCGGTGTTCCGTCTTTACCGCTATATTTAGCTATGCGGTTCAGGGAGTTGATGTTCACGTATAAGAGGTCATTATCGGCATAAACTAGTCTGATCATCTCTTGCGTTTTTCCATTTACCTCAACCTTTTCTAAGCCGGCATATTTGCCGATACCATGGTCAATGTGGGTAACGAAATCACCTGGCTTGAGGTCTCGAAGCTCTTTTAAAGTAATTGCCTGACTACGCTGGTAACCTCTTTTAAGCTTGTATTTATAAAACCGATCAAAGATTTGGTGGTCTGTGTAGAAAGCGACATGCTGCTGAGGATCGAGAAAACCTTCTCTTAAAGGGATATTTATAGGGGTAAATTTAGCAGTTTTGTCTATGTCATCGAGAATAGCATACAAACGCTCAGTTTGTTTAGGGGAAGAACTAAATATAAAATTATGGATACCCGCCTTTTCATTCTCTTTTAGGTTGTGTATTAAAAGACTGAAATCTTTATTAAACGACGGCTGTGGCTTTGTTTCAAACTGAAATACCTGTTCAGTTTTATAGAAAAACTGCTTTCCGAATTCAACCAGAACAAAGTCCTGGAAGATGTCTGCCATCATCTTCTCATCCGTAAATGCGAATTTAGGATCTATCCAATCCTGGTTTTCCTGCTTTTCTTTGGCAGGCAGAGCCTTCCAAAGCTCTGTCGCTTTTTTGTAGCCTGCTTTAACGATGTCTAATGTAAATTCAACATCTTTAAACCAAACCTGAGTATCTTTTTCTATATAATCAAGCAAACTTATGTTATGCTCGGTCAGGTATTTAGATTGAACATTTGGTATAATAGTGAGTGTTTTGACATCCTCAACTGAAAGCTGACTTTCGATTTCAAATGTTCTTATACTTTCCACAATGTCGCCAAAGAATTCGATTCGGTACGGTAAGTCATGTGAAAAGGAGAAGATGTCTACTATACCTCCCCTGATGGAGAATTGCCCTGGTTCATAAACGAAGTCTGTTCGATTGAAATCATAATCAATTAAAAATTCGTTGATGAAGTCGATGCCCAGTTTAGCATTGAGTGCAATTTCTAGCGTGTTTTTTTCTAGAACACTTCTATCGATTACTTTTTCTGCTAAAGCTTCCGGATACGAGACTACTATTTTCCCGAATTCTGAGTGGTGATTGAGTTCATTCAATACCTCAGCTCTAGCCAGGACATTGGCTGTGTCAACTTGTGTGAACTCAAAAGCTTTTCTAAAAGAAGAAGGGAATAGCAGTACTTCAGTATCTATTATACTTTCCAAGTCGGAAAGGAAGTAGGAAGCTTCTTCCCGATCAGGAAGAATAAAAAGAATTGGTTTATGGAGTAAAAAGTAAGAAGCGACAGCAATTGTCGCATCGGAAGAGCCAACTAGCCCCTTTAGCTGGACTTTTGTTCCTTTGCCCATGTTAAGGGCTTTTGCTAATGCTACAATGCGCTCATCTGCCTTGTATCTGTTAATCAGGTCGCGGATATTCACAGGACAAATGTAAGATTTATGATCAGCTTTAGTTGTAACAATCGAGGCAATATTATATCTAAAAACAAAAGGATTACATGAAATGGTTCACTTCCATACCAGTAGAGTTCTTGTTTTGGGTAGCTGCGTTAATTGGTTTAGCTGTTACAGAACCGGAAATCCATGGGCATGTTCATCACTTCACACTTTGTCCGTTGGCAAATTTGGGAATGGAATGGTGTCCGGGGTGTGGAATTGGAAGGTCGATTACGCAGCTTTTACACGGCAACATTGAGGCGAGTTTAGCGCACCACTGGTTTGGTATTCCGGCTTTGCTTATCATTTTCTGCAGGGTGTGGACATTATTAAGGATGCAATTAAGAAGTTATAAATATTATAAAATAATATAGGAGAAAAGGATATGTTTGATTCACCATTTATGTCGCTACCGGGCATTTCGCCCCAGGAATATTCGTACTTGCAAAGTGCAACTACAGGATTTAGTGAACAACAGCTAAGGGGATTTTTAATGATCTACGGCAGCAAACGGAGAAATCCGGATGATATGGTTTTATATTGCATTCTTGGGTTCTTTGTTCCTGGGTTGCCAAGGTTCTTGGTTAATCAAATTGGAATGGGGATTTTATACTTCTTTACTATTGGGTTATGCTTTATCGGAACTATAATTGACTTGGTTAATCATAAGAATCTGGCATTCGAATACAACCAACGCATGGTTTTTGAGAGTTTGCAAATGGTCAAAATGACTAATCTTCAATAGATATAAAACGATATTGTAACTTTACGATATGAGATTATCGGTTTTGATAAAGTTTCTGGAAGAGTTTGCTCCGCCAAATTACCAGGAAGACTATGACAATTCTGGTTTGCTGATTGGTCAGCCGGAACAGGAATTGGTCGCCGCATTGGTCGCGTTAGATTGTACAGAGGCTATTGTTGACGAAGCGATTGAGAATAACTGTAACCTGATCATCACGCATCACCCTATTGTTTTCAAGGGTCTGAAAAAGATTACTGGTAAAACTTACGTGGAACGTGTAGTGCTTAAAGCGATTAAAAATAACATTGCGCTTTATGCGATACATACCAACCTGGATCATGTGAAGCATGGTGTGAATGGTGTAATCTGTGAGCGGCTTGGATTAGCAAACGTGAAAATATTAAGTCCAAAAGGCGGCTTATTGAAGAAACTGGTTACTTTTTGTCCGGTGGATTTCGCCCCTAGGGTGCGGGAAGCTTTGTTTGCTGCAGGAGCAGGTAATATCGGTAATTATAGCGATTGTAGTTTCTCTGTAGATGGTGCAGGAACATTTAAGGCAGGAGAAGACACAGATCCCTTTGTTGGAGCGCAGGATGTTTTACATCAGGAGGATGAAGTTAGGATCGAAGTCGTCTTTCTTACCCAGCAACAGCGGAAGGTTATTCTAGCATTGTTAGAAAATCACCCCTATGAGGAGGTGGCTTATGATATTTATGCATTAGAGAATTCATTAGATAATGTTGGTGCTGGAATGGTGGGCTGGCTGGAAGAAGGGTTGGACGGTTTGGCCTTTTTGAACCTTGTTAAAGACCGGATGGACGCTAAGGTTGTTAGGCACACTAATCTATTGACAAAAAAGATAAAAAAGGTTGCTGTTTGTGGAGGCTCTGGTAGCTTCTTATTGCAGCAGGCGATTGCTTCGGGAGCGGATGCTTTTGTTACTTCAGATTTCAAGTACCACGAGTTCTTTGATGCAGACAACAAACTGGTGA
>JACMPF010000220.1 GCA_014377665.1 Pedobacter sp.
AAAAGGGTTTGCTAATGGTTCTGCTTATGTGTCAAGCAAATCGGCAATGACGGGACTTACTATGTGCTGGCAGGCTGAATTACGCAAATATAATGTGAAGGTCACTCAGGTAAACCCAAGTGAAGTAATCACGCCTTTTGCGGATAAGATAGGCTATAAATCTGCAGATATAGAAAATAAATTAAAGGGATTCGAAATCGCTGAAGTCATAGTTTCTACCTTAGGAATGAGTGATATCGGTTTTATTCCGGAGATAAATGTATGGGCTACCAACCCGTAAACACGCAGCCTGGAATCTTCTTTTCTATCCCTTAAAAGCCGCCAATGTATTATCAAGAGTTTTATATCTCTTCATCCAGAGCGCACACAGCAGGAATATTTGAAATATCACAATGCAGATAACGATGCCCATGAGTAGGAATTTCTTACTATTTAAGGCGATGTTATGGGTAAGAAAAGTCAAAAGGGCGGACGCAAAAACTATCCTTAAGAAAACAGATTGAACGGCATACCACTTTGTCTTTTTCATGTAGTTTGTTACAGAAGTGACCAAGGTATCGCCAAGAACAACTCGTTTTGACAATTTATACCCATAGATGTTATGACCCAAAGAACCCAGTATACTGACAATTAAAAATAAATTAATTAAAAACGGCTTTTCCCCGCCATCAAACATGGTGTAGAAGCATACTAGTAAGAGCGTCCATCCCAATACTTCAATAATAATTTGTTTTCGAATACCCTTTAAGACTGGGTGATTATTTGGAATTAGCATTTCTGAGAGTTCTATATTTGTTTTGCTTTCATAGCCTGCAGCATTCCAGCTAGCTTTTAATTCTTCAAGTTCCATATTACCTATTTATTAGTTTTTGAATTTTGCTTTTTATCCTGTTCAACTTTACACCGACGTTATTCTCAGTAACTCCGATCAGCTCGGCAATTTCCTTATAACTTATTTCCTCAAAGTACAACGCAATTAATGCCTTCTCATGATCATCAAGCTTTTTTAGCGCGGTAAATAGTTGATCCTGCCTTGAGGCAAGCGCTTCATCAGGTCCTTCCTCAATGAGGTCTGGTAAGATTTGCGGATATTCCAATGGTGGCCTTTTTTTTCTAAAGGAAGCAATAGCGGTATTCAAAGCGATTCTATACATCCAAGTACTCAGTTTCGCCGTCCCTTTAAAGGTCGGATAAGACTTCCAAAGTTGATAGGTTATTTCCTGAAACAAATCGTCCCGGTCTTCTTTTCGCTCGCGGTACAGTCGGCAAACTTTATAGATGATGCCTTGATGAATAGCTATCATGTTTAAAAATTCCTGCTCTGCCATTGAATTAGTCATTGATACATTTACACAATAAGTAGCAGGTATTACCGATTTATTACATCTTTAAGTATTCATTTTTGTAATCGGAGGGTTTCTTAAACATGACCTCTTTAAATTGCTTATTAAAGTTGGAGAGGGTATTGAACCCGCATTCATATGATATTGTAGAAATAGGCAAATCAGTCTCCATAAGAAGTTTACAAGCGTGCTTGACCCTGAGCTCGGTAATGAATCTTGAAAATGTTTTATTGTTTCTGATACTGAAATAACGGCTAAAGGATGTTGGCGTCATAAAAAGCATAGTTGAGAGCTCAGGTAGTGAAATCTTCTTGCGGAAATTTTTTAAAGCGTATTCATAAACATTATTCATCCTATCGGTCTCATTTTCGTTGAATGGTCCCGTGTACTTGGTGTTGGAAATATAGTTATATTCTTTTGTCTGTGAAACTACCAGAAGAATTTTTAGCAGCTGGATCAAGCTCTCGAGACCATTCATTAAAAGAAGATCCTGCATCATAGAAATGATTACCTGTTTGCGCTCCCCATAAAATTCCAAACCTCTGGATGAACGTTTAAAAAACTTTTTGAGGAGCACCAGTTCTTCCTTTTCCATCATGTTATCGCCCAAAAAGTTCTCCTGCAGATAGATAACTATTCCTTTAATTGACTGATTACTGTCCTTTTTGAAATAGAGGTCATCGCTCCGCCAAAGGTGGGGAATATCGGCTCCGGTAAACACCAGTTCACCCGCATGGAACGACTTGATACTGTCGCCAATGAACCGGGTACCAGTTCCTTCCAGCACCACAAACAGTTGATATTCTGAATGAGCATGCCAGGTAGGATCGAAATGCCTTTCCTCCAATTCTTTAACCACAAACATCTGAGTTTCTGGAATAGCAGACTTATGAATGGCTACCTTCATAAACTATATAATTGCATGTATTTAAGTAAAAATACCATTTATTATGACATAATACAGTTACTATTGGATAAAAAAGTGAAAGGTTATCTCTTCTTAATTGTAGAGATTAGATATCCTGTTTAAATGAATAACCAAATAATACACTCCATGAAAAAATACCTGGCGCTTGCTGCCATTATACTTGTTTCTATACTGAGTTTCAAAGGAACTTTTGTTTCAGATAACAAATCAAACAGATTAGAAATTCTACTTCTTGGACATGATAGTAAACATCATTTTTCAGAGAAATTCGCGGAAATTGTTTCTCAGGCTTTATTTAAAGATGGAATTAATATTTCTTACACCACGGATCCTAATGATTTGAATGAAGCAAATTTAGCCAAATACGACGGATTGATGATCTATGCAAATTATGACACAATCAATCTTAGTCAAGAAAAAGCACTGTTAAACTTCGTGAAAAGTGGTAAAGGATTTATTCCTGTCCATTGCGCATCATTCTGTTTTCAGAATTCACCTGAATATATAAAGATGGTCGGTGGTCAGTTCAAGGAACATAAAACAGATACATTTTCCGCAACTATAGTTGACGCAAAACATCCGGTTATGAAAGGAGTTAATGCCTTCAGTACCTGGGATGAGACTTATGTTCATCAAAAAATAGCTAAGGATATCCACGTACTCACTGAACGGGTGGAAGGAACGCATCATGAACCCTACACTTGGGTTAAGAATTATGGAAAAGGGAAGGTTTTCTATACTGCATACGGACACGATGAGCGTAGCTGGACGAATCCGGACTTCTTGAAAATGCTTAAAAATGGCATAATTTGGTCTGTAAATGATGCAGCCAAAAAAGACTGGAATAAGCTTTCGAAACCGGCACCGGACTATTCAGAGGCAAAACTTCCTAACTATGAAAAAAGACCAGGAGGATTTCAGTTACAAGCACCAATGACCGCCGAAGAATCTCAACTGCTAACTCAGATTCCTGTCGATTTTAAATTGGAGTTATTTGCATCAGAACCTGATATTACCAAACCTATTGCTATGGCATGGGACGAAAGGGGGCGCCTATGGATCGTCGAGACCGTCGACTATCCGAATACAGTACGAGATGTTAAAGGTGAAGGTCAGGATCGCATCAAGATTTGTGAAGATACAAATGGCGACGGAAAAGCAGATAAGTTTACTGTCTTTGCAGACAAGTTTAATATTCCAACCAGCATTACTTTCGCAAATGGTGGGGTAATTATAGCCCAAGCTCCAGATTTTATCTTTTTAAAGGATACTGACGGCGACGATAAGGCAGATGTTAGAGAGAAATTGATCACCGGATGGGGCACATTTGATACGCACGCCGGTCCATCTAGCTTAAAATACGGTCTAGACAATAAAATTTGGGGTACAGTGGGTTATTCTGGCTTTAATGGTAAAGTTGGAGATCAGCAATTTAAGTTTAGTCAGGGTGTTTACAGCTTTTCACCAACAGGCAAAAACATGGAGTTTTTGGGCGGAACCAGCAACAATACGTGGGGTATTGGATTTTCTGAAAATAACGACGTTTTCATATCTACTGCAAACAATACTCATAGTGCCTTTTTAGGAATACCTTTCTCCTATTTGTCGAAAATTGGAAAACCGGCTGATCAGTCTGTTGAAAAGATAGATGGGCACTATGCGATGCATGTGGTTACTAAGAATCTCCGCCAAGTTGACGTTCACAATGGCTTTACAGCAGCCGCTGGCCACAATTTGTATACTGCAAGAAACTTTCCAAAAAAATATTGGAACCGCATTGGCTTTGTCAATGAACCAACAGGACGCGTAGTTCATGAGGCTATTTTGGAAGCTAAAGGATCAGGTTTCAGAGAAAAAGACGGATGGAACTTTATGGCAAGTGCAGATGAGTGGTTCGGACCAGTGCAAACAGAAGTCGGCCCGGACGGTGCGGTTTGGGTTTTAGACTGGTATAATTTCATCATACAGCACAATCCAACTCCAGAGGGCTTTGAAAATGGAAAGGGTAACGCATACATCAATCCTTTAAGAGATAGAACACATGGAAGAATTTATAAAATAGTTTACAAAAATGCTATCACTTCAAAGATCAAATCGCTGGATAAAAAAGATCCAAAGTCATTGATCTCAGGTTTGGAAAGTGACAATATGTTTTGGCGAACTACCGCTCAACGTTTAATAGTGGAAGGCGGCGACAAACAGATCGCAAATTCCCTGTATAAACTTATTCGTGACAAAAAAGTTGATGAGCTTGGAATAAATGCTCCTGCTATACACGCCCTATGGACATTAAAGGGCCTGGGCTTATTTGAAGGTGCAAATACAGAAGCGTTTCTTGTTGCTGTTGACGCATTAAGCCATCCATCAGCAGGCGTTAGGAAGGCCGCCTTACAGGTCTTGCCAAATAATTCTGCTTCATTAGCAGCAATTTTAAAAGCTGGTCTATTGAAGGATTCAAATTTAAATACCAGGCTTGCTGCAGTGCTAAAGATTTCGGAATTACCTGTTTCTACAACTTTAGTTTCAGATTTACAAGCGGCAGAAAAACTGTCTGAGAATAGTTCAGACAAATGGTTAAGTACTGCATTTACGATCGCGCTTAAAAGACATATGCCTGTATCCGTTGCAGAAATCAGTACGAACAAAACAACGGCTTCATTGCCTGCAGTTGCTAAAGTGGACAAGGTGATTATAATTAGTCCGATTGTAAATGCAATGAAGTATGACCTAAAAACATTCACTGTAAAAGCTGGAACTACGGTTGAGGTAGTATTTAAAAATATCGATTTTATGCAACACAACTTATTGATTCTTCAAAAAGGAAGCATGGATAAAGTTGGTGCTGCGGCAGATAAACTGGCTCAGGATCCTAAAGGAGCGGCAGCACAATATGTTCCAAATATGCCGGAAGTTTTGTTCCATACGGGATTAGTGAATCCTGAAGGGTCCGAGACATTAAGATTTAAAGTCCCTGCTTCAACAGGAAACTATCCTTACATCTGCTCATTCCCAGGTCACTGGAGAATAATGAATGGTATTATGAAAGTAATACCTTAACTATTTAGAAATATTAACCAACTATAAACCTAATTTAATTCAGTATGTCAGAATCAAAAGTTGACATGAAACTCTTTTACGCGTGTTTCATCTCTCTGGTAACAACAGCATTTGGCTTTATCCTAAGGGCACTTATCTTGCCACAATGGGGAGTTGATTTTAACCTTACTCAAACGCAACTTGGTGAAATTGCAGGGGTTGGCTTATGGCCATTCGCGATAAGCATTGTGCTATTCAGTCTAGTGATCGATAAAATTGGTTACAAAACCGCAATGATATTTGCAGTCGTATGCCACATCGCTTCGGCGGCACTCACGATTTTTGCAACAGGCTACTGGATGCTTTACATAGGTTCATTTATTGTTGCAATTGGTAACGGAACAGTAGAAGCTGTTGCGAATCCGGTGGTAGCTACAATGTTCCCTAAGCAAAAGATCAAATGGTTAAGTATTCTACATGCCGGTTGGGCAGGTGGATTGGTTTTAGGTGGAATAATGGCATTAACACTTGGCGTAAATACCCCATGGGAATATAAAATCGCACTGATCCTGATACCTACATTGATCTATGGATTTATGACAATTTCTCTAAAATTCCCTCTAAACGAACGTGTTCAGGCTGGTGTTTCTTACAAAGAAATGCTCCAGGAAGTTGGAGCCGGAGGCGCACTAATCATTGTAGCACTAATTATTTTCCAACTTGGAACTGTGTTTGGATGGTCTACCACTATCAGCGTAATTATAACCTTACTCATTACCGCGGGATTTGGCTATTATACAAGAAGTTTTGGCCGACCGCTATTTATCATCTTGCTACTAGTGATGATCCCTCTTGCAACCACAGAGTTGGGGACGGACAGCTGGATCACTGATTTGATGGCACCAGAAATGACTAAAATTGGCTTACAGGCTGGCTGGGTCTTAGTTTACACTTCTGCCATCATGTTTGTGCTTAGGTTTTTTGCCGGTCCATTGAGTCATAAGATTTCTTCGCTAGGCTTGCTAGCCCTATGTTCTGGGGTAGCAGTAATTGGTTTGTACATGCTATCTGCATCGACTGGAATCATGATTTTGGTGGCTGCAACAATTTATGGTTTAGCTAAATCATTCTTCTGGCCAACAATGCTAGGTCTTGTATCAGAACAATTTCCAAAAGGTGGTGCGTTGACACTTAATATAACTGGAGGGTTAGGTATGATCGCTGCAGGTGTAATCGGCGCAGGTATTTTGGGCTTTATTCAGGATAAATCTGTCGATCAAAAAATTGCCGGTTATGACCAATCAAATAATACAGCTATCCACAGCACCTATGTAACAGAACAAAAGACAAGCTTATTTGGTAAATATAAAGCATTGGATCAAGCAAAACTCGCGACTGCCACACCGGCTGATCGAGAGACTGTCACCACAATTCGCGACACCGCTAAAAAGGAAGCCTTGAGTTACATCGTTATTTTTCCGCTGATTATGCTGGTTAGCTATATACTCCTCATTTTCTATTTCAAGTCTCAAGGGGGCTACAAGGTCGTAGAGTTACAAAATAATCAACCATTAGTTTAAATTTCGGAGATACTAAATAATTTAGATATGTCGTTACAATTGAAATTCGGGGTCAGCACCTGGTTGTGGACCTCCCCTTTTCAAACCTCTTCTATAGATGAGCTCTTTTCGAAGGTTGCCGGCATGGGCTATGAATATATTGAGATCGCAGTAGAGGATCCTGCATTGATAGACGGCAATGCTGTAAAAGCTGCTCTTAAGCAATATAATCTAAAGGCAGTTGTTTGTGGCGCTTTCGGTCCAACAAGGGATCTCACTAGCGAAGACCCTGCTGTTCATCAAAACTGCTTTCAATATATAGAGGCTTGTCTGGATTTCTGTCAGATCTGGGATACAAAGTTCTTCGCAGGGCCAATGTATTCGGCTGTTGGCAAAGCTAGGATGGTATCACCAGAACAGAGGGAAAAGGAATGGCAGCTAGCCGTTCAAAACTTAAGAATAGTTTGTGAGATGGCTGCAAATCGCGGCCTGGAGATAGCCTTGGAACCTTTGAACCGTTTCGAATCTGATTTGATAAATACCGCGAAGGATGTGTTGCGATTGGTCAGGGACATCAATCATCCAGCGGCAAAGATTATACTTGATGGTTTTCATATGAACATTGAGGAGCCCGACATAATAGCAGCAATAAAACTAGCCGGTAATCTGTTAATACACTTTCAGGTGTCAGAAAACTATCGGGGTACACCAGGTACCGGACAAACTAACTGGGCTGCATACAAAGAAGGACTCGAAGCTATCAACTACAACGGTGTGGTATCAATTGAAAGTTTTACCCCTAAGAATCAGGAGCTTGCTGCAGCAGTGTGTATCTGGTATCCGCTTGCAGAAAGTCAGGATGCTTTTGCAAGCGAAGGAATTGCATTTTTGAAGAAAACATTTAGCTAAGTAAAAATTATAATATTATGGAGAAACAGAAAATAAATATTGCAATAGTAGGATTAGGGTTTGGGGCAGAATTCATTCCAATTTATCAGCGTCACCCTAACGCAAATATGTACGCGATTTGTCAACGCGATCCTGAAAAAATGAACTCCATAGGTGATGCATTCGGAATCGAAAAAAGGTATAGTGATTATGATGAATTACTTAAGGATCCTGATGTTGATGCTGTACACATCAATACGCCAATACAAAACCACGCAGAACAATCTATAAAAGCACTAAGAGCAGGAAAACATGTTGCTTGCACTGTTCCTATGGCAACTACAGTTGAAGAATGCCGTCAAATAGTGGAAGCAGTTCAAGAAACCGGACTCACTTATATGATGATGGAGACGGTCATATATAGTCGTGAATTCCTGTTTGTCAAAGAACTTTACGAGAATGGAGAATTGGGGAAAATCCAGTTTCTACGCGCTTCTCATCAGCAGGAAATGGCTGGTTGGCCTGGATACTGGGAAGGATTGCCTCCCATGCATTACGCAACCCATTGCGTTGGGCCAGTTCTTGCAATCGCAAAAGCAGATGCAGAGTATGTCTCTTGCTTTGGATCAGGCCGCATTGATGAACCGTTAATCGAGAAATACGGATCGCCCTTTGCTGTCGAAAGTTGCCACATCAAATTCAAAAATTCAGATCTTGCGGCAGAAGTAACACGCTCACTATTTAATACTGCGAGACAGTATCGAGAGAGTTTTGACGTATACGGTTCCAAAAAAACTTTTGAATGGACACTGGTTGAGCACGAGGACTCAGTGATACATAATGGTGAGGTACCTGAAAAGGTA
>JACMPF010000221.1 GCA_014377665.1 Pedobacter sp.
GACAACTGCTGGCGCCTGTACCGGACTGGGTATTGCCCCCAACAAGGTTGGACATGTTTATGGAATTTTCAAAGCTTACTGTACTCGTGTAGGTGGAGGCCCATTCCCAACTGAGCTAGACAATGAAGTTGGTGAAACGTTACGTTCTGTTGGTCATGAATTCGGAGCAACTACGGGTCGTGCGCGCCGTTGTGGCTGGATTGATCTTCCTGCATTGAAATACGCAATTATGTTGAATGGCGTCACCGATTTGATCATGATGAAAGCGGATGTTCTGGATGGATTTGATTCCATTTATGCATGCACGCATTATGAGCACAATGGTGAGACTATTGACTATATGCCATACGATATCATCACGGTTCAGCCTATCCCTGTTCTGAAAGAAATTGAGGGTTGGAAAACAGATGTCACCAAAATAACTGCTGTGGATCAGATTCCTGCTAAACTGGCTGACTACATTGCTTTCCTGGAGAAAGAATTGCAAGTACCTGTTAAGTTTCTGTCTGTTGGTCCCGATCGTACTCAGACCTTAGAACTGAATTAGTAATTCTCGAAAATATTATACAAAGGCGGCATATTGTCGCCTTTTTTATTGGACTAATTTTAAAGCATATCGATACATTTGCAATCGGAATTTATGAAGATCGAGGAAATACAATTATTCAAACAGAAGGCGCTTAGGTGGGCGGATCGTTTTGATGTTTGTTGTTACCTTGACTCAAATAACTATAGTGACAAGTATGGTGAATACGACTTTCTAATAGCTGCAGGAGTTGCGGATGAGCTCACCTGTTCAGTCGGAAATGCGTTTGAAACTTGGAAGGCTTATTATGACCTAAATAAAAGCTGGATGTTTGGATTTTTAAGTTATGACTTGAAAAACGAAATAGAAGAACTGGACTCACAGAACCCTGATCATTTACAATTCCCAGAATTATATTTTTTTATCCCTCAGTATCTAATCATTGGGAAAAATGGAGAGGTTCATGTAATCATTGGCGATTTAAATGTTCTCGACCTTATCCAAAACATCAAGTTTGATGAAGCTGCTGCAATTGCATCTGTAAAAGTAAATAAACGGATTGAAAGACTGGTTTACATTACTGCAGTGGAGAAAATGCAAGAACATATCTTTCACGGGGATATTTATGAAGCCAATTTCTGTCAGGAGTTTTTTGCAACACATGCCACTATAGACCCTGTATCGGTTTATCTACAACTGAAAGAATTATCACCCACTCCATTCTCAGGCTATTTCAAACAGTATAAAAATTACATTTTAGCCGCTACCCCCGAGCGCTTTCTTTGTAAACGAGGAACAAAGCTTGTATCTCAACCCATCAAAGGAACGGCAAAAAGAAGTCCAGACCCGGCTTTGGATAAACAGAATAGGGTAACCCTGCAAAATAATGCAAAGGAACGGGCAGAAAATGTAATGATTGTTGACTTGGTGAGAAACGACCTTAGCAAAAGCGCGGTGAAGGGAAGTGTTGTAGTTAATGAACTATTTGGAGTTTATGGGTTTCCTCAAGTTTATCAGATGATTTCTACGATTAGCTGCGAACTAAATCCTGAGCTACATTTTATTGATGCCATTAAGAATGCTTTTCCAATGGGTTCTATGACTGGGGCACCAAAGTTAAGTGCAATGCGATTAATTGAGTTACTCGAATTTTCCAGGCGGGGTGTCTATTCAGGCGCAATGGGCTACATCGATCCATCAGGCGATTTCGATTTTAACGTTATCATTCGAAGTCTCCTCTACAATGCGGAAGAGAAATATCTTTCATTTCAGGTGGGGAGTGCAATAACCTATGCTGCGGAAGCAGCGCATGAATATGAAGAGTGTTTGTTAAAAGCATCGGCTATTTTACAAACTATTGAAAGTAAAAATGCTACCCTAAGGTAGCATTCAACTTACTTTACAGGCTTACCTGTAGTTGATTTAAAATACTTTTGAGCTTCAGGCAATGCGTTCTGAATTCTTGTAATCCTTGTCGCATCACTTGGGTGGGTACTTAAAAATTCAGGTGGTTTCTGGCTTCCTTCGGAAGCTGATGCCATTCTTTGCCAGAAAGATGTGGCATTTTGCGGGTTATACCCGGCCATGGCCATAAATATTAATCCTAATCTATCCGCTTCCAATTCTTGGTCACGGCTGTACTTAAGCATAAGTAATGGTGTTCCCACTCCATAAAGGGTATTAAAGACTGATTGTGTTTGTGCGTTTTTTGAAAGTGCTACGTTACCAGCAACACCAATACCTTGAGAAACAAGTTCTTTAGACATACGCTCCGCAGAGTGTCCTGCGATCGCATGTGCGATCTCGTGTCCCATCACAGTGGCTAAACCAGCATCATCCTTAGTTACAGGAAGAATTCCTGTATAAACTACAATCTTACCACCAGGCATACACCATGCATTCAAATCTTTACTCTGAACAACATTCACTTCCCATTGATAATTTCTAATTAACTCTGCATACCCGTTGTTGTTCATGTAAGACTTTACAGCGGCAATGATATTATTTCCGACGCGTTTAACTTGTAGTGCCTGTGCATTTGATCCAGAAAGAACAGCGCCTTTATTTTCTGTAAGGAACTCTCCATAGGCTTGAAATGCCATTGGCAACATCTGTGAATCGCTGACCAGATTTAGCCTGCTCCTACCCGTTAAAGGAACTGTTGTACAGGATGAAATAGTGAGGCTTGTAATGGCTGCACCGAGAATAAATAACTTTTTCATAGATTTTAGTTTAACTTGTTTTTTTCTTGAACAGATAAACTTTTGATTCTTTGCCTTTGAGGAGTCGCTCAAGGTTCTTTTGATGAGTTATAAGTATTAAAATACAAACGCACATACCGTAAAGAACTTCTGATCTAATGGTAGACTGTAATATGAAGATAGTACTTAGCGGAAATGTAAAACCTGCGCATATAGAACCCAACGAAACATATTTAGTAGTCAACAAAACCACAACAAAAACAAGTACGCAAAACATAGCTGCTGGGAAGTTAACTGCCAAAATCATTCCAAAAAGCGTAGCTACTCCTTTGCCCCCCCGGAAGCCGGCGAATATTGGAAATAAGTGCCCCATTACTGCAGTTACACCCAGTGCAAGTTGATAGTTGACGAATTGTGAAGTATGCTGAGGGCCAGTTACGGAGAGACCTATAAAGTAGGCAAGGTTGGTCGCGGTGTATCCTTTGGCGATGTCAATGATCATTACGGCAATACCCGCCTTTTTTCCAAGAACCCTAAAAGTATTTGTTGCTCCTGCATTTCCGCTTCCATATTCTCTGACATCGACGCCATAAAATGCCTGTCCAAGCCATACCGCTGTAGGTATAGAACCAAATAGATAAGCGAATAGAACTGCTGAGATAGAGAAGATCGATATCATTCCTAGAAGGCCTTTAAACTCATATCTATACTTTTAACGGAATGAGTTAACGCACCAATTGAGATATAATCGACACCACAGGCCGCATAATCTATAATGTTAGATTCAGTAATTCCTCCAGAAGCCTCTGTAATAAACCGACCATTTATGAGTTGAATCGCTTCCTTTAAGTCTGCTATTTTAAAATTGTCCAACATAATACGATCAACATTACCAGTCAATAATACAGTTGATAGTTCAGAAAGGTTTCTTACTTCAATCTCTATCTGAAGTGCTTTACCATTTATTTTCAAGTACTCGTTAGCTGCATTGATAGCTTTTTCAATGCCACCTGCATAATCTACATGATTGTCTTTGATCAAAATCATATCATATAGACCAATCCTGTGGTTTACCCCTCCTCCAATGCGAACAGCCCACTTTTCAATAACTCTTAGTCCAGGAGTAGTCTTACGAGTATCTAGTAATTTAGTTTTGTAGCCCCCAAGCAACATTACGATGTTGTGAGTCTTGGTCGCTATGCCACTCATCCTTTGCATGCAGTTTAAAACAAGCCTTTCTGCGAGGAGAATACTGTGGGTACTGCCTGACACTGTGAAGGCGATATCGCCGTAATTAACCTCTTCACCATCATTAATAAACACTTCCACCACAAGACTAGAATCAATATAATTGAAAATTTGCAGCGCTAATTCGATGCCGGCTAGTATACCATCTTCTTTAATAATGAGTTTTGCTTTTCCCTGAGCATTTGCAGGGATTGTAGAAAGAGAAGTGTGATCACCGTCGCCAAGGTCTTCGTCAACAGCATTTTTTATGAACAGATCTATGATTTGCTTATCCAAAACTTAAATTTAAATCCAAAAATAGCATTTTGCTGCTATTTCTCGGTTTCTATTTTTAATTCAGTTATAAAAAAAGCGCTACCGTTCTTCTTTAAAGTAATTGAGACCCTGAAAGAGCCATTCTTAGCTATCAGAGACAAGGCTCCATATCTGAAATTTGGATTGGTATTTAATCGGTGAATGACAGTAGATTTCACAGGAGGGAATTTCGAAAAAAAGCTTCGTAAAATTTGTTCTGCCTGTGCTTTAGAATAGACATCTTCTTCATCAATGATGATTAAGTCTACACTTGAAGAAAAATTTAATGCTATATCTTTAGAATTCGCTGTCCTAAACTGAGCGCAAAGTTCGTCAATAATATCGCCTTGAGAGGCGATAAACGCAGGAAAATGAAAAAGCAGCACAGCAGATAAGAGTAATGATTTCATAAACACGGGTTTACTTACAGATTTAATTAACATAAATGATGCCATGTTTCGAGATGTTTATCTGGAAATCGATTCGCAAAAAAAACATAATAGACTATCTTTGTAACACAATTGAAATTATTAAGATGCAAATGAATAATAAAAAAGTAGTGCTGCTTATTCTTGACGGTTGGGGATATGGCAAAAAAGATAGCTCCAATGCTGCATACCAAGCAAACACTCCATTTTTTGATAGCCTTTTAGCGCAATATCCAAACTCAAAGCTTGAAGCATCTGGTGAAGCGGTAGGTTTACCTGTGGGTCAGATGGGTAACTCTGAAGTTGGACATATGAACCTTGGTGCTGGACGCGTTGTTTATCAAGAACTAGGGCGAATTAATAAGGCAATTGCCGACAAGACACTTCACAACAACGAAGTACTACTAACCGCTTTCAAATATGCTAAGCAAAACAAAAAGGCAGTACACTTTATCGGATTAGTTTCCAATGGAGGAGTTCATGCCCACATTGAGCATTTAAAAGCGCTATGTGATGCTGCTGGCGAGCAAGGATTGAAAGATGTATTTATACATGCATTTTTAGATGGTCGAGATACAGATCCGAATTCGGGTTTAAACTTTATAAAAGATCTGAATGAGCACCTTAAAACATCTACTGGCAAAATTGCGAGTTTGATTGGAAGATACTATGCAATGGATCGTGATAGCAGATGGGAAAGGGTAAAATTAGCATATGACCTACTTACGAAAGGTGTTGGTGAACATGTGGAGGATCCAATTGCAGCTATAGAGAAGTCTTACCATGATGGAATTACAGATGAGTTTATTAAACCAATTGTAGTAACTGATGCTAAAGGAGTGCCAACTGCGACCATTCGACCCGACGATGTAGTAATTTGTTTCAATTACCGTACGGATCGTGGAAGGGAAATTACTTCAGTTTTAAGCCAGGCAGACTATCCAGATTTCGACATGTACAAATTGCCACTTTACTATGTGACAATGACAACCTATGACGAGAGCTTTAAAGGGGTAAAAGTGGTATTTACGAAGGCCGATTTGTCGCAAACATTAGGAGAGGTACTTGAAGTCAATAATAAGAAGCAGATTCGTATTGCAGAAACTGAAAAATACCCCCATGTGACTTTTTTCTTTTCTGGAGGTAGAGAACAGGAATTCAAGCATGAGAAACGAATCTTAATTCCTTCTCCAAAGGTTGCTACTTATGATCTTCAACCTGAAATGAGTGCTGCAGGAATTACAGAAGCAATAGTTAATGAATTAAAAGCGGGATGGCCTGATTTTGTTTGCCTGAATTTTGCAAATCCTGATATGGTTGGCCACACAGGCGTATTTGCTGCTGTGGTAAAAGCTGTGGAAACTGCTGATTATTGCGCCAAACAAGTTGTTGAAGCAGGAATAAAAAATGGATATTCATTCATAATTCTTGCAGACCACGGCAATTCTGAGTTTATGATAAACAATGATGGCTCAGCAAATACTGCGCACACTACCAATCTTGTTCCTTGTATATTGATTGACAACGATTATAAATCCATAAAGGACGGCAAGCTGGGTGACGTTGCACCTACCATTTTAGCGATCATGGATATTGCCATTCCAAAAATAATGACCGGGCACATATTGGTATAATGAGGAATAACGCATTATTTCCCTTAACACTATTGTTCTTTATCTGTAGTTGCAAATCACCTGCAGATAAAGAAAGGTTTTCAAAGTTTCAATATTTCGATATCAAAGGATACTTTGAAGCAGAAATTTCCAGGCTCTCAAAGTTAAATCCTTCAATTAGAAAAACAGTTGCAGTGAATGGAATATTTGAAACAAAAACAATTAAAATTAAGGATTGGAAACATGAACTGAGTGCCTTTAGTGACGCGGATATTAATCGGGCATCCTGGAAAGGACTTTTTTTAGTCTCCAAAACAGATACTGTGGAAACCTATTTATCCGAAAATGACAAAGTCGCAGTTCGAGAAGTAAGGGCTAATCTGCGTAAGGGCCAGATTTACAAGATATCAATTATTATACAAAACAAGAATGTCCTATATAGCTCTGTAGATAGCTTAATTTATTGTGCTGATAGCTTTTACCTCGTGAAAAAGCAACAAAATATCAAATTTCTTTCGACGAAGAATTATCTGATCGAAGGGAAATTTGAATAGTTATTTTAAGCTTGATATCTGTGCTTTAACATAGGAAACCAAACTGGTTATATCTGTACGTTGGGGCTGAAGAACTAAAATTTTTTGAAAATCTGCTACAGAGTTATTGAATAAGGCAATACAGGCTGTTTTGTCAATGGCTTTCTTAATCTTGTACGATTTATAGATTGCATAATCTTTGTAAGCCAATGCACGATTTTGGAGTAATTGCGAATCTTCTTCGCCATTTAATTCAATTGCTTTAGTAAAATCCTTAACTGATGACAAATAAAAATTATCTCTCATTTGACTCAATGATTCACGTGGATCGTTAGCAACGTTTAAACGTGCCTTCCCTCTATAATAATAAGCAGAATAATCCGCTGGCTTTAACGCGATGTATCTGCTGTAGGTAGATACAGCATTTTCAAAATTACCTGACTGGTAGTACGAATACCCTAACATTTTCAAAACATTGGCATTATTAGGATCTTTGACGTCAGCTTTTTCTAATTGAGAAACCGCAGCTTTAAAATCCCCTTTCATCATTAGAGCCTGGAATCCAAGCTTATCATAATTACCAGTTTGAGCAATCGTTTGCCCCGTAATTAAAACAAAAAATAATAAAGCGGTCTGTTTGAAATAGTTCATTAATTTTTACTTAATAAGAAATAAATATATTTAGTTTTGCCCTTATACTCCTAATAATCCTTGCAACTATCTTTTAGTCATCAGAAAGGATGCAAGTAATCAACTATCGTACCAGTATAATTATTTTGTATCAACGCTAACTTTGTTAAATTATGATCTCGTTTGCAATAAATATTTTTAACCTGACTTTTTAACATACAAAAAAAGGTTAGACCATTTTTGGCACAGGAGTTGAAAATATGTTAAATCTATATTAAAATAGTAATATAGGAAATGACGGCTGTCAGATTGTCGTTAGAAATTTAAAGAACTACTTAATGAGCAAACAAGATCAATTTGATTTTAGCAACGCACTACCCATTATAAATGAAGACACAGAATTCTTTCCGTTAATGTCTCAACAAGACGAAGATGAAATGAATAATGAAGATACACCTGAAATATTGCCAATACTCCCTTTAAGAAATACTGTTCTATTTCCAGGAGTCGTAATTCCAATCACCGTTGGAAGGGATAAGTCTATAAAATTGATTAAGGAGGCATACAAAGGGAACAAAATAATTGGTGTCGTTTCACAAAAGGATGTATCTATTGAAGATCCTACTTTCGAACAATTAAATAATGTGGGCACAGTTGCGCACATTATAAAGATGTTGCAAATGCCTGATGGGAACACTACTGTAATCATTCAGGGTAAACAACGTTTCCGTTTAATTGAGGAAATTCAGTCTGAACCCTACATTAAGGTGAGCATCATTAAATTTACTGAATCTAAAAATAAGTCGGACAAGGAATTTAAAGCACTGATTGCATCTATAAAAGAGATGTCTTCTCAAATCATACAATTATCGCCCAATATTCCAAGCGAAGCTGGAATCGCTTTAAAAAACATTGAAAGTACGTCATTTCTTATCAACTTTATATCTTCCAACATGAATGCTGACGTTTCTGACAAACAGAAAATGTTGGAAATGACAAATTTGCGTGAGCGTGCAACTATGGTTATGGAATTGCTTACGCTAGAATTACAAATGCTAGAGTTGAAGAATCAGATTCAATCAAAAGTTCGCACAGATCTTGACAAGCAGCAGCGTGATTATTTTTTGAATCAACAGTTGAAGACTATCCAGGAAGAATTGGGCGGAAATTCATCTGATTTGGAATATGAGGCGCTACAATTGCGATCCCGTAAGAAAAAATGGGCTATACATGTGAAGGAGCATTTTAACAAAGAGCTAGATAAACTTGGCCGAATGAATCCAGCTGCTCCTGACTATTCCCTCCAGATTAATTATTTGGAATTACTACTGGATCTACCTTGGGATGATTTCACAAAAGATAATTTCGACCTAAAGCGTGCTCAACGCATCCTTGATAAGGATCACTTTGGGTTAGAGAAAGTAAAAAAACGTATTATCGAATACCTGGCGGTCTTAAAACTGAAACGAGATATGAAAGCGCCAATCATTTGTTTAGTGGGTCCTCCGGGAGTTGGTAAAACATCTTTAGGAAAGTCAATCGCAAAAGCATTAAATCGTAAATACGTAAGAATGGCACTAGGCGGTATCAGAGACGAAGCTGAAATCAGGGGCCACAGAAAAACTTATATCGGCGCAATGCCAGGAAGAATTATTCAGTCTATCAAAAAAGCTGGAGCAGCCAATCCTGTATTTGTACTTGATGAGATTGACAAAGTCGGCTCAGATCAACGCGGCGATCCATCGTCTGCTTTATTGGAAGTTTTAGATCCTGAACAGAACAATGCTTTTAATGACCATTATGTTGAAACTGATTATGATCTTTCAAGTGTTCTTTTTGTTGCTACGGCAAATTCTCTAAGTTCTATTCAACCGGCATTACTGGATCGTATGGAGATTATTGAAGTAAATGGATATACTATTGAAGAGAAAATAGAAATTGCTAAAAAGTTCCTCCTACCTAAACAGAAGGAACAGCATGGCATAAAGACTAAAGACATTATCTTGAAAAACAGCCTTATTGAAAAGGTTATTGAAGATTATACAAGAGAGTCTGGTGTACGTGGATTAGAAAAGAAAATAGGTTCTCTTGTTCGGGGAGTTGCCACAAAAATAGCTATGGAGGAAAGTTATGAACCCATACTTACCAATGACGATATTGAACGTATTTTAGGTGCTCCCATATATGACAAAGATCTTTATGAGGGAAATGAGGTGGCAGGTGTGGTTACAGGGCTGGCATGGACCTCTGTTGGTGGAGATATTTTATTTATCGAAGCAAGCTTGAGTCCGGGTAAAGGAAAACTTACGCTTACTGGGAATCTTGGAGATGTGATGAAGGAATCAGCGGTCATTGCGCTTGCCTATTTGCGTGCCCACGCTGCGGTATTTGGCATTGATTATATGCTTTTTGATCAGCGTGATATACATATTCATGTCCCAGCTGGCGCTACTCCGAAAGATGGGCCATCAGCGGGTATTACTATGTTAACTGCTTTGACTTCGGCATTTACTCAACGTAAAGTAAAATCCAATTTGGCAATGACCGGCGAAATTACGCTTAGAGGTAAGGTACTTCCTGTAGGTGGTATTAAAGAAAAAATACTTGCGGCGAAACGTGCAGATATAAAAGATATTATCCTCTGTAAATCCAACAGAAAAGACATTTTGGAGATCAAAGAAAGCTACATCAAAGACTTGCGTTTTCACTACGTATCAGAGATGAAGGAAGTAATTGAACTGGCGCTGACTAAAGATAAGGTTAATAACGCTCATGATCTTACCGTCAAGCAAAGTGTAGTTGCAAACTAAAATTATTTTACATAATATTGAGGGAACCAACAAACTCTCTAAATGAAAAAAATTTTACTAGTGACATCCATTCTATCATGCTTGTCTTGTCTTAAATTGAATGCGCAGGAAATAAAACGCGCCCAAAATGTCTTTATAGAACTGGGTGGGCAAGGGTTGACTTTTACTGCTAATTACGATAGTCGCTTTGGGAACCGCAGGGATGGATTAGGCGGGCGTGCTGGAATTGGCTACTTCGCTGTTGATGGAGATAAGATAACCACTATTCCCTTGTCTTTAAACTACCTTTTAGGAAAAGGAAATAAATTTTTTGAGATTGGATTGGGTGCTACGATAGCAACCATTAATATTCAATCCGGCGATGACTTTCTATTTAAAGATGGGTCTTCTAACGGCGTTCTAGGTACTATGAGTTTTGCTTATAGAGTTCAGCCGATAGATAGTGGTTTTTCCTTTAGAGCTGGGATCACACCTATATTTAACAAAGATAATTTTATACCTTACTTTGGTGGTATTAGCCTAGGCTATACGTTCTAAAAATGAAAAGATACACTTTTAATATTCTCGTCTTTCTCCTGTTTGCCGCATGCAATGTTCATTCACAAGATTTTAAGAATGAATTCGGATTTAAAAGTGAAAACGATTCTTATCTAGCCCAAGGGTCTGACCGTTATTATACCAATGGGATATTCATAAACTTTAGAAGAGCTGTGGATCAGATGAAATTAAAAGCTGGCTTAGAAAAAAAAATCTATGAAATTTCAGTAGGTCAGAAAATTTACAATCCGATTTCTGGCTATGCGCCCAATCCTGCAACCCAAGATAGACCGTTCGCCGGGTATTTGTATGTAGGGGGAAGTCTTAGTTGGTTTAAGTTGGACGAAAGTGTTTTAAAGGTATCAACGGAAATTGGCACCGTAGGCCCTAGTTCTCTTGCAAAAGACGGTCAGGAGTTGCTACACAACACTGTAGGTTTTTATGAGCTTGCTGGCTGGGAAAATCAAATTAGAGATGAGGCTGCAATCAATCTGTCAGTTCAGTACACTAAATTGATTCATCGTTTAGTAGACAATGCAGCAGACATATCTTTCGAAGGCTACGCAAACGCCGGGACAACATATAGCGGAGCAGGTGCAGGGATATTATTAAGGGCAGGGAGTATCAATCAACTCTTTAACTCCTCTTATCTAAACGCATCTTTAGGAAATAACGTCAAGACTAAAGGACTTGTTCCTAGCGAGATTTTCTTCTACGCTAAACCACAATTGAATTTTATTGCTTACGACGCCACTGTTGAGGGCAGTATATTTAAAAACAATAGTCCTGTTACTTTTGATGCGAAGCCTATTGTTTTTGCCCAACAAATAGGATTCAATTATAGTTCGCAGCACTTTACTGTTGATTTTGGCGTGATCTTTAAAACAAAAGAAATTGAGAGTAGTGCGAGAGCCCATCAATGGGGTGCGATCAGCATGTATTATAGGTTCAACTAATCGTTAGCTATCTATTTGAGGCTTCTTTCTTAAATCCTTTTTGTCAGAAACAATAGATTTATTCTCAAGGCGTTTTCTGATTACAGATTTTGGAGTCTTGGTTACCATACGTTTTTTCTTCACTTTCAAAGCAGATTTCAGCAAGAAAATCATTTTTACAATACACCTTTCTTTGTTTAGTAACTGACTCCTGTCTTCTTGAGAAACTACATGAAGGTTGTTTTCGGTATCCAATCTTGTAGACAGTTTCACAAGTAAAAGGTCTTTCTCCTGATCATTAAAAAACGGAGCCGATGGAATGTGCAACACAAGCTCCACCTTACTGGAAACCTTGTTGACGTTTTGTCCGCCCTTTCCTCCACTTCTTGATGTTTTAAAAATTACTGACTTAATTATATCTTCTCTATCCGGTAACATTTCGTAAAAATAAACTTTTATCTTTGGTTTATATGAGAAAGAACCTGGTAATAGCAATTGACGGATATTCATCTTGTGGAAAAAGTACCTTGGCAAAGGCTCTTGCAAAACAACTTGACTTTATTTATATAGATTCAGGTGCGATGTACCGGGCTGTAACACTTTATTTTTTAAGAAACAACATTGACGTTCAGAATGAAGAACAAGTGAATGATGCCATACACCACATCGAGCTAAATTTCCATTGTAGAGATTATGAGTCTCATATCACGTTGAATGGTGAGGAAGTTTCTGAAGAAATTCGCCAGATGCCGGTGTCCGAAAGCGTAAGCTACGTTTCTGCAAACAAACTGGTTCGTAAAGAAATGGTTAAGCAACAACAGAGAATGGGAAAATCTAAAAATATCGTAATGGACGGACGTGACATAGGAACCACCGTTTTTAGGGATGCACAGGTTAAATTATTTATGACCGCTGACCCAAAGATAAGAGCAGAAAGGCGATTTAAGGAGGTACAAAGCAAAGGAGACCTCGAAACCTCATTAGAAGATGTGTTTGAAAATCTTGCACACAGGGATTATGCGGATACCACTAGGCTCGTAAGCCCACTAGTTAGGGCAGATGATGCCATCATTTTAGACAATACGGACTTAAGCCCGGCTGAGCAACTGGCCTTCGCAATGACTGAGGTTAGTGTACATCTAAAAGACTAAAGCGTTTTCATTTTCTGCAAATTCTAGGTACATTGGGAATTAGAAGTCAAACTTCACAACCGACCGTTGCTAGATTTAATTTAGAAGAGCTGCCTTTTCATAATTGTGCGATGACATTTATTGATTTGCCAACTTTTTATAGCACCTTATTATGATTGGAAATCCATCTTTATGAAGATATTAATTGTTGAGGATGAAAAGACCTTGGCTTTAGAAATGGCTGAATTTCTAGGAAAGGAAGGTTATGTAATTGAGCATGCCTGGCAAAAAAAATCAGCGGAGGAAAAGATTTTTGTCAATAGTTATGATTTCATTTTGCTAGACCTTAGCCTGCCAGGCGGGGACGGACTAGAATTACTATCCCAGTTAAAAAGCAACTTAGAGCGGGATGATGCAGTTATAATTCTAACGGCACGAGGAGATGTGGATGATAGAGTAAAGGGGCTTGAGGCGGGAGCGGACGACTATTTACCCAAGCCGTTTTCCTTGATAGAATTATTAGCAAGAATACATGCCATCACTCGTAGAAGACACAAGCTTGTTAATAATGAGGTAGAGGTCAAGGGATTCGTATTAGACATCAAGAGTCATAAAGTGAGCTTTGGTGAACACGATCTTAATCTTACTAATAAAGAATTTGAAATATTCAACTATCTTGTTTTAAATAAGAATCGCGTGATCTCGAGAAATAATCTTACTGAACATGTTTGGGGTGACATTTTGGAAATAAATTCAGATTCGAATTTTGTAGATGTGCACGTCAAAAATCTTCGAAAAAAACTTTCAATCCATGCAACAATCGAATGGTTTGAAACGGTAAGAAGCATAGGTTACCGGATCAAGCTGTAAACTAATGAAACTTCAGGTAAAGCTAGCCTTATACAATACCTTGACAAAAGTGGCTGTTATAACGATCCTTGGAGTTGCAATCTTGTTTTCTATCAATCGGATCTCGATCAGGCATATCCAACAGCGGCTACTACAGAAAAAAGATAAATTAGTATCTAATCTCTCTAATGTTGAGATTAACGACTTGTTAACAAAGCGAGGAACTTATACCGACTATAATATGTTGAAGGAAGAATATATAATTCTTCAGCAAGTTGAACCAGCAAGAGTCAGCCAGTCTGCATACTTTATTGCAGACTCGCGAAGTATTGAAGGTGAAGAAGAAGACTATCAAATATTAGTAACAACATTTATATATGGTGGCAATCATTATCAGTTGGAACTGGGCGAAACAATGTCTTCAGTATCTCAACTCGATGAAACAATATCTATTTACACCTTTTTTATTTTGGTAATTGCTGTAGCACTTACACTTTTAGCTGATTTAACGTTCACCAAATTCCTACTAAATCCATTTTATAAAATCGTTGATCAAAAAATTAATAAAGTTAATGATCCACAAAACTTCAATTATCACCCTATAGCAACCAGCACACAGGATTTCAAGATTCTTGATCAAAGTATCAGTACGCTAATGGAGAAAATGGCAAGTCTGCTGGTTACTGAAAAAGAATTTATAGGTAATGTTTCGCATGAGCTACTAACTCCGATTTCCATTTTAAACAGCCGTTTAGAAAACATACTTGACAAGGAAACGCTAAGCGAGGAAGGTGAAAACAAACTATTTGCCTGTTTGAGAACATTAGGGCGGCTGAAGTCAATAATCAATAGTCTATTACTTATATCAAAAGTTGAAAATAATCAATTCGTAAAAAAAGACATTATATCTGTTAGAGAAACTATTAGTGGAGTGCAAGAGGATCTGGAATACAGACTATTAATGATGCGACTTACTTTTATTACTAAGATAGATGAAGATTTTACATTTTATGGCAACCAATCACTATTTTATACTTTGGTCATGAATATTATCAATAATGCTATAAAATACAATGTATATGACGGCGAAATTATAGTAGAAGCCAAACGCAATGAGAGTGGCTTTACTGTCACTATTACGGATACAGGAATTGGCATGGAAGCGGAAACATTAAAGAATGCCTTTAACAGATTCGAGAAGTTTGACTCAATACAGAAAGACAGTCATGGCCTCGGCTTATCCATTGTTAAGAGTATCGCACTTTTTCATAATATAAATCTTTCCATCAGTTCGCAGAAAGATGTGGGGACAAAGCTCTTTCTGTACTTTATAACTTAAAATTCATTCTTCATCATTTCTTCATGTTTGGTTCGCAACTTTGATTCAACAATTAACCACTAGTAAATTAAGAAAATGAAAAGAACAATTTTAGCCTTAGCACTAGTTGCTACAACGTTTGGTGCCTTTGCACAAACTCCTGCAACAACAACTAAACCGGTAATGAAAAAAGAAAAATCTCACAAGAAAGGGTCAACGATTGCACCCAAGGCTGTCGAAAAAAAGAAAGCTATTAAGTAGTCATTTTTCACACTTAGGCATAGACCGTCTGTACACTACAGACGGTCTTTTTAGCATATATATCTAGCTTCGGAGTACCCCTGTAATTCTAACTGCGGCGGAAAGCCGCTTCATTCCATCATCTTTTATTTGCCGTGTTCGCTCTTTACTTAATCCAACCGTTTCCGCAATCTCTTCAAGAGTAAGGTGGCTAAATCCATTTGTTCCGAAAAAATGCTGAACAATTTTCATTTGCCTTACTGGAAGAATCTTAAACAACCTATCAAGATTGATTTGGTTAGATTCGAGCTCTAGATTGTAATCGGCTTTAGGCGTATTCTTATTCTCAAGAACATCCATTAATCGACCTCCACTGTCAGGATTGGTTATCTTATCAATTGATAAGACAGAGCTTGGGTTTGTGACGCTATCTTTAATTTGAGCAATTGTTAGATCAGAGGATTCTATCAGTTCGTTCTGAGTAGGGGAACGCTCTAGGATTTGTTCCAATTGCTGAGTTAGACGGTTAACTTTCGATCCTATGATTAATTGATTAGCGGGAAGCCGGATCATCTTTTGTTGAGCATATATGAACTTATGTATATGTTGCCGGATGTGCCAGACGGCAAATGAAATTAACTTAAATCCTTTTGTTTCATCAAACCGGTTGACAGCATCTATTAATCCAAACTGTCCTTCAGATATTAGATCCATCAAAGGCAATCCGGTATACTGATACTTTTTGGCTATTGATACTAGAAATCGAGCGTTGGATAATACAATCTTGTCTCTAGCTTTCGTGTCTCCTTGTTTCGCTTTTTGCGAGAGAAATACCTCCTCTTCCATACTTAATAAAGGATACTTGCTAGTCGACCTCAAGAATTTCGTAAGTGACTCATCTCTTGATGTGATGGACTCCGTAATCTTTATTTTTTTCATTTGGTTATTTGTTGGACGGCAAATCTATAAACACAACTGACAATTCCTTCATTTTTGAAATCTTCGACGTTTTCCGTCGATAATCGCGCTTTAAACAGAAGAATATTTGGTGTAAATTTAAACCATAGCAGCTCGTATCTTCTATTCTGAGACAATTGGTTCAATATCAAGAAGATTTCAAAAAAATCTTTCGATTAAAAATATTAATTTCTATCTTTGCCGTCCCTAACGGGAACAAAGGAGATTTAATTTTAATGGCTAAAAAACAAGTAGCAGAAAAAGAACTAGAGGCAAAAACAGCCGAACTACAAGGCGCAGACGCTCGTCTGGCTGAGAGAGAAACAATTGAATCTGAAGCTGATTCAGTGTCTATCGAGCAGATCAAATCGTCAATAGCGACTCCAGATCAAGATTTTGACTGGGATGCAGATGACAAAGCTTTCGGAAATTACAGCGATGAAGACCGTAAGAAGTTTGAAGATATGTATACCGACACTTTCAATCAAATTACTCAAGGTGAAATTATTAGCGGTATTGTTGTTTCAATAAACAACAAAGATGTAGTATTAAATGTTGGATTTAAATCTGACGGTTTAGTCTCTACATCAGAGTTTCGCGATACCCCTGATTTAAAAGTTGGTGATACAGTTGACGTTTTCGTGGAAGCTCCTGAAGATGCTAACGGCCAATTGATTTTATCTCGTAAAAGAGCTAAAACTCAGAGATCATGGGAGACTATTAACGAAGCCCTTGATAATGATAGAATCATCAACGGATTTGTAAAAAGTCGTACGAAAGGTGGTCTTATTGTTGACATCATGGGTGTTGAGGCTTTCTTACCAGGTTCTCAAATTGACATAAAACCTATCCGCGATTACGATGTATATGTGGGTAAAACAATGGAATTCAAAGTCGTTAAGATTAACCACGAATTTAAAAACGTCGTTGTATCTCACAAAATCCTTATTGAGGATGATTTGGAAAGCCAAAAAGTTGAAATTGTATCTAAACTTGAAAAAGGTCAGGTATTGGAAGGAACGGTTAAAAACATTACTGATTTCGGTGTATTCATTGATTTGGGAGGTGTTGACGGTCTACTTCACATCACTGATATTTCTTGGGGCCGCATAGAGCATCCAAAAGAAGTTTTGAGCTTGGACGAAAAAATCAATGTTGTTGTTCTTGATTTTGATGATGAGAAAAAACGTATTGCTTTAGGCTTAAAACAATTGACTCCTCACCCGTGGGAATCTTTAGATACTAATCTTGTGATCGGGTCTAAAGTAAAAGGTAAAATTGTTACTGTTGCTGATTATGGTGCTTTCTTAGAAATCATTCCAGGTGTTGAAGGTTTAATCCACGTTTCAGAAATGTCATGGTCACAAAATCTACGCAGTCCGCAGGAATTCTTGAAAGTTAGTGATGAGATCGAAGCTGAAGTTTTGACTTTAGATAGAGACGAGCGCAAAATGAGCTTGGGTATCAAACAATTAACACAGGATCCTTGGCAAAATGTGGCAGAAAGATATCCTATTGGAAGTAAGCATACTGCAGTGGTTAAAAACATGACTAACTTCGGCGTATTTGTTGAAATCGAAGAAGGTATTGATGGATTGATTCATATCTCTGATTTATCGTGGTCTAAAAAAGTAAACCATCCTAATGAGTTCACTAAGGTTGGTGAAAGATTAGATGTTGTTGTTCTTGAATTAGATGTTGAAAGCCGTAAATTAAGCTTAGGGCACAAACAACTTGAGGAAAACCCTTGGGATACTTTTGAGACTATCTTTACGGTAGATTCAATCCACCAGGGTACAGTTGTTAAAGTAACCGATAAAGGTGCTGTTATTGCTTTACCATACGGTGTAGAAGGTTTCGTGCCAACTAAACATATGACTAAAGAAGACGGTTCTACTATCAAAGCTGAAGAAACCAATGACTTCAAAATCATTGAATTTAACAAAGATGCTAAACGTATCGTTGTGTCTCATGCTCGTATATGGGAAGAAGCCAAAGCTGAAGCAGTTGCCGAAGAAAGAGCTAGCAAGAAAAAAGAAGCTAAAGCTTCAAGTAATGCAGTGAAGAAAGTTAAAGATTCTGTTGAAAAATCTACATTAGGTGACTTAGGGGTGCTCGCACAATTAAAACAACAGATGGAAGGTGAAGAAAGCAAAGCTAAGAAAAGCTAATCTTTAATTCAATATATTAGATAGCCCCTCAAGTTGAGGGGCTTTTTTGTTTATATGTTACTGCATTTTCAAAAAAGAATCATTAGGCCTTTAGGCGAGATTTTTTAAACTTCTAAACCCAAGAAAGACTTTACGCTGTTCAAAAACAGACCGATAAATTAGCTAAGAACGCAGGGTTTTAAAAACATAAAATATAGAAACAAGTGCCAATAATTCATTTCCATTTTTTATATTTGCCTAATCATTAGTCAATGCAAAAAAGAACTCTGCTAGACGGACAAAAATTCCAAATCACAATTAAGAGACTTTGTCACCAATTAATTGAGAATCACAATGACTTTTCTAATACTGTTTTAATTGGTATCCAGCCAAGAGGTAGTTTTTTTGCTGACAGGGTTCAGCAGGAGCTTTCGGTTATCATCGAAAATCAAACAATCAAGAAGGGAAATTTAGACATCACTTTTTTTAGAGACGATTTTAGGCGTAAGGACGGGCTAGTTTCTGCTAGTAGCAATACGATCGATTTTATTATTGAAGGGAAAAATGTGATTCTCATCGACGATGTACTTTGGACAGGCAGAACCATCAGATCTGCTATGGATGCACTACTTGCATATGGCCGACCTGCTAAAGTGGAACTATTAATTTTAATTGACAGGAGATTTTCGAGACAGCTCCCTATTGAGCCAGACTATATTGGTCAACAGGTAGACAGTCTACACTCACAATATGTGAAAGTTAGTTGGAAAGAAACAGAGGGAGAAGACAAGGTGATTTTAATCTCAGAAACAAACAAATAATATGACAGTAGAAAAACTATCAACACGACATCTTTTGGGGATTAAAGACATCAACCGAAATGATATTGAATTGATTTTTGAGACTGCTGATAACTTCAAGGATGTGATTAACAGACCCATAAAGCGGGTTCCTTCTTTAAGAGACATTACAATTGCCAACATTTTCTTCGAAAATTCAACACGCACAAAGCTCTCCTTTGAACTTGCTGAGAAACGACTTTCGGCAGATGTAGTAAATTTTGCAGCTTCCTCATCTTCTGTAAGTAAAGGAGAAACCCTGGTTGACACGGTTAACAACATACTTGCAATGAAGGTTGATATGGTTGTAATGCGTCATCCTTATGCCGGTGCTGGCGTTTTTCTAAGTAAGCATATAGACGCGCAAATTGTAAATGCTGGAGATGGAGCGCACGAGCACCCAACTCAAGCTTTATTGGATGCTTACTCGATACGTCAGAAATTTGGTAATGTAGCCGGAAAGAAAATCGTAATTGTTGGAGATATCCTTCATTCAAGAGTGGCAATTTCAAATATCCTTTGCCTTCAAAAACTCGGTGCTGAAGTTATGGTTTGTGGACCTACAACTTTAATTCCTAAACATATCGAATCCTTAGGAGTCAAAGTTGAACACAATCTTATGAAAGCATTAAATTGGTGCGATGTCGCAAATATGCTCAGGATCCAATTGGAACGACAAGATATTAAATACTTTCCATCATTAAGAGAATATGCAATGATGTATGGACTTAACAAGCAAATTCTTGACAGCTTAGATAAAGAAATTATTATCATGCATCCCGGTCCGATAAACAGAGGGGTTGAAATTACGAGCGATGTAGCGGACAGTAAACAATCCATTATTCTTGAACAAGTTGAGAACGGCGTGGCTATAAGAATGGCTGTTTTATACCTTCTCGCTTCCCAAAGGGATTAATCATTTCTATAACATTTCTATTTTCTTTTCGTTTAACTCAGTGTTATCAACAGATGTTAATTTCTTCTGTTAATAAGACATAATACTATTTTTATATTAGTACTAACCATATTTGAAATCAAAATGCAGAAAAAAATCTTTTTTATTCCGCTGTTATTAGCAAGCGGCTTTACGGCTACGTACGCTCAGAGCAGCAAGTTAGTAACCCTTAATAAAAATTATCAAGTCGGATTAGAGCTTTTACACAACGAAAAATATGTTGCTGCAGCACAACAGTTCAGACTAGTTGAGAGCATACGCGAAAAACCCGGTGCACAACAAGAAAGCAACGCTGAACTTTCCCTATTAAAAGAAAATGCAAAGTTTTATACTGCAGTATGTGCGTTAGAACTTGGAAATAGTGACGCTGAAAGCCTATTTCAAAACTTTATAAAAGAATACCCTTTAAACTCTAACACCAAATTGGCATATTTTCATGTTGGCAAATCATATTTTGGCCAAAAGAATTATCAGAAGGCTCTAGAATGGTTCGAAAAAACCGATCCATCCTCTCTTTCTGCAAAGCAGCGGCTAGAATATCAATTTAAACAGGGTTATTCGTATTTTGAACTCAAAAATATAGAGAAAGCAGAACCTCTTTTTGAAGCTGTGAAAAAAGACGATTCCCCATTCCAAGAAAGTGCCACATACTACTTCGCCTATATTAATTACCTTAACAAAGAGTATAAAACTGCACTTAGTAACTTTGAAAAGTTAAAAGGGTCGCCAACCTATGAGTCAAGCTATCCTTATTACATCACATCAATGTATTATCTGGATGAGAGGTATGACGATGTTCTGAGTTACGCTATTCCAATTCTAAAAACTTCAAAACAGCAGTACGAAGCTGAGATGTTGAGTCTGATCGCCGCTTCGTACTTTGCTAAATCTGACTATCAAAATGCAGAAAAATATTTTGCTGAATTTTATCAAAAGGATAAGTCAAACACTCAAAATAACCTGTTTACCTATCAATACGGTTATTCACTTTTCCAATTGAAAAAATATACTCAATCTATTAACGTTTTGGAAAAGCTAAATACAGATGATGTCTATTTACAAAGTGGAATGTACACTCTTGGGCGCTCATTCATTGAGCTGAAGAGTAAGGAGAGAGCAAGGAGCGCTTTCTTCAGAGCATCAAGATTGGACTTTGATAAGGTTGTACAGGAAGAGTCCTGGATAAACTACGCCAGATTAAGTTACGAACTGGATTTTAATCAGCAAGCCTTAGAAGCGACGCAAAATTTTTTAAAACAGTTTCCTACCTCAAGGAAGATTAATGAGACCAAAACTTTACTTGGCGAGATTTTACTGACAAGTAAAAATTACCAAGCAGCAATTGATATTCTTGAACCTATTCAGAATAAATCAGCCGACGCGAGGGAGGCTTACCAAAAGGTAACTTACTTCAGAGGATTAGAGTTTTACAATGAACGCGCATTTCCAAATGCTTTATCCATGTTTCTTAGATCGGAGAAATTTCCTGAAGATGCCGAAATTTTGGCTTTAAATACTTATTGGAAGGCCGAAGCATCCTACGAATTGAGAAAGTTTGGAGAAGCTGTTAGTCATTTTGAGACTTTTCTGGATATGCCAGGCGCTAAAAAAACGGGTGTTTACAACTTTGCTAACTACGCCCTCGCTTACTCTGCTTTTGAGGATGAAAAGTACAGCAAAGCAGCAAACTACTTTGAAAAGTTCCTAAACGGTAATGATAGAGATCAGAAAACAATAAACGATGCAGTTGTCAGGTTAGCCGATTCTTACTTTGTTAGTAAAAGCTATGGCAATGCGCTGACTAATTATAATAAGATTATTTCAAATGGATCAACTGGTGAGGATTATGCACTTTTTCAACGTGGTATGATTCAGGGATTGGAAAATCAGAACGATGCAAAAATTGCCACTATGGAGGATTTACTGAAAAAATTCGCAAATTCAAATTATGCCGATGACGCAGGATTTGAAACTGCCTATACATATTTTAATAAAGGCGATTTTGATAAGTCTAAGTCAGACCTGATCACTTTAATAAGTAAGTATCCGAACAGCAGTTATGTGCCAAGAGCTTTGGTGACAATTGGTTTGGTTCAATACAACCAAGACAAAGATGACGAAGCATTAGAATCATTCAAAAAGGTCATTAGAGAATATGCAAGCACTGAGGAGGCAAAGCAGTCACTTGAATCCATCAAGAATATTTATGTGGATAGAGGTGATTCTGAAGGTTTCATTACCTACGCAAACTCAACGCCAATTGGAAACTATTCAGTTGCAGAGCAAGACAACATTGTCTTCCAAGCAACTAACAACAGATACTTAAAAGGCGATTTCAAAGGTGCTTTCGAAGCGGTAAATGCTTATTTTGACAAATTTCCAAAGGCGATTCACAATAAAGAGGCAAAGTTTGTTAGAGCAGAATCTTTAGTTCAACTCGGTAGACCTTTAGAAGCAATTCCTGACTATGAGTATATTCTTAACGACTGGACAAGCGACTATACTGAAAGGTCCTTAGTTGGCATTTCGAAATTGTTCCTTGATCAGAAAAAATATAACGAAGCCATCGTTTATCTTAAGAGACTAGAGACAACTGCAGATTATAAAGTTCATTACAGCTTTGCACTAAATAATTTATTAAGAGCATATGATGCTTTAAACATGCCAGACGATATTGTTAAGTACGTGAAATTGATTAAGGAGTCTGAAAAAGGCTCTGAAGAAGAGAAAAACAGCGCCGACCTGTATGCTGGTAAAGCCTATTTACTTAAAGCAGATACATCAATGGCAGTTAAGGCTTTCAATAACGTAGTTAGCAGCACTAAAACGGTAGCTGCAGCCGAAGCGAAATATAACCTTGCCGCTATACAATATGCTAAAAAAGATTATAAAACCTCTACCAAAACTTGTTTTGATCTAATAAATAATATGCCATCCTATGATTATTGGGTAGCTATGTCATTCATTTTGTTATCAGACAACTATGTAGCTCTTAAGGACAATTTACAAGCTAAAAGTACACTACTAAGTATTATTGATAATTATGACGGAAAAGACGACATCGTTCCAATAGCTAAAGAAAAATTGCAAAAAATCAAATAGAAGATCAACATGAAATTGACTAGAATAATATATACAACTGTTTTGTTATTAGCGGCCGTTTCTTTCGACTTGAAAGCTCAGGACACGAAAACAACGGAAAAGAAAACTGAGGAAAAAGCTGTTACAGAAGAAATAGAGGTCGTAAGGCCTTACAAACCGATACTCGCAGAAGCTGTGAAACTTAGACGTAGCCCTGATTTGAACGATGTTAAGACTTATAAAGCAAAGTTTAATTACAGTCTTACTGATCGTAAGCTTGAATTAAACTCTGATATTAATAAATTACAGGCTCAACAAGTAGCAGATGAAAAACAGCATGAATTTATAAATAACTACGTTAAGGGTGGGTTCGGAAGTGCCAAAACTATTTTCGGGGAAGCTTACGTTAACATAGGTGACGATCCTGGTTTGCAAGCTGGCGCATTTTTTCAGCATTTCAGCCAGTCTGGAAAATTAAACAAACAACAATCGGATCAACAGAAGTTGGGAGCATTTGGACGAACAACCGGTGATATGTATACCTTAAATGGCCGCATAAACTTTCAACGTAATGGATTATATTTTTACGGGCTTGACAAAAACAACCCAACATTCAATCCTAATCCACAAAAACAAGTTTTAAATTTTGTAGAAGCAGAGGGTGAGATTGTGAACAAATTCACTGATGACCCAGACGCACTAAGTTACGCTGCTAAAGTTAATGGCTATGTGTGGAGTGATAAATACAATGCAACTGAAAATTCGATAGTTTTAAATGGCTATCTAAACAAGAGAATTAGTAGTTTCAACCTAGGGCTCTCTTCATCGGCTGAATTTGGCAGCACAAAAGATTCATTAACTTCGGTTGGCAACAATCTCTTCAAACTAAACCCGTACATAAGGTTGCAGGCCAATGGTGTAAAAATTAATGCCGGAATAAATTTTATTCAAGAATTTGGAGCATTTTCTTCAACGCGTATTTTCCCCGCAGTGACCGCGGATTTTACATTGATACCTGACTATTTACAGATTTTTGGAGAGGTTAAAGGAGACGTGAATAGAAATTCCTTGAAGCAGTTTACTGATGAAAATCCATTTTTAAACAGTAACATCAATATCAGAAATACAATTGAAAAATTAAGTATCAGTGGTGGTATTAAAGGAACTGGTGGGCCAGGCTTCGGCTATAAGGCTCGCTTCTATCACAAAAAAATTGAAGATATGCCATTGTTTGTTAATAACTTTAATCAATTCAACAAGTTTGATGTTATTTACGATTTTGGTTCAATGAAATTAATTGGGCTAGAAGGGGAACTTTCCGTTCAAGTTAGTGACGCGCTAAAATGGACAGGTAAGGTTAATTTCGACGATTACAGTCCTGCTTCAGAAACGCAGAGTTGGTTCAAACCACTGCTAAGGATAAGTTCTGATTTGTGGCTTAATGTTACCAAGGAGCTTACATTGACCGGTTCAATCTTGATACAAGACGATAGCAAAGCGAAAGTATATAACTCAGCGCCAGCAAATCCTTACTTTATTCCAGACCCTACGCAGGAACGTGTCGTTACAGTAAAAGGATTTGTTGATCTTGGGGCGGGTGCAAATTATAAAATCAACAATAAATTTTCTGCATTTGCAAATGTTAACAACCTATTGAACTCATCTTACAGTCGATATTTGTATTACGAAACCATAGGCCTAAATGTATTTGGAGGTATAAGTTATTCATTCTAATCGTTTTTTATTAATAGTTGGTTGATACGAAATTTAAATTTATTTTTACAAAAATGGATATCTTATCACACCTGACAGATTTACTAAGAACTCACAAGGAAGTTGGAATTGAGGGGCTTGGTACGTTTTTTAAAAAGAAAATACCGGGGCGGTATGATGTTAAAAATCATCTATTCGTGCCTCCAAGATACAGTTTAGACTTCAGCGTAGAAATTAAAGAGACAGTAATCCTTAGTAAATATATCTCTGGTATAACAGATATCTCTACAGAGTCTGCTCAATATTACATTGGTCTTTTTGTTGATGATATCAATAGGCAAATTGCTATCTCGAATGAAGCTGATCTGGATTCTATGGGAAAGCTCAGGTACGTTGATGATAATTTAACCTTAGAAGAACAGGATGAAGTTAATCTCGGTTTCGAATTTTATGGACTCCCTGTAATAAGGGAGGACGAGTTTAGCGAAATTCAACAAATCACAACAAGGGAGCTTAGATCTGATGAAGGCCCATCCAATATATGGCATTTTGATAGAGAAGGATCGAGTCCTTCCACTATCAATGCTTTGAGTGATTCTCTAGAAGACGCAAAATCTACCAGCCCTTTATGGATAAAAGCTTTAATAGTGATTATAGTTGTATTGGCTCTTGGTACTGTCGCTGCCTATTTCCTAAAGCCCAGCTTGTTTGGGATAGAGAATGTCTCGCATTTACCAACAGTAGTAAAAGATGCAATAATTCCTTCTGTTTTACCGGTTAATATCGACACATCGTCAATTTCTGATTCAAATTCAAGCTTGAATTCAACAAAAACTATCGATAGTACTTCCAAAATACTACCAACAGCAAGTCAAGATCCACAGATTTCACACGACACGACTACATGGGAAATTATCGGTGCTTCTTTGACAAAAAAAGAGGTTAGTTGGTACATAGAGGATATGAAGTCGAAAGGCTTTACAGCTAAGCCCGTACCCACTATGCCTGGAAAAAAAAGAATCAAAATGAGCATTGCTACTTTCGGCGATGAAGAAAGCGCCAGAGAAGGCCGCAAGTGGCTCATTAAAAAACTAAAAAATAAAGACCTATACATTTTCCAGAATAAACACACATACAAACCTATATAAACATGATCACTCTATTACAAAGCGTTACTGATACGGCAAACCAACTTGTTGACACAGCCAATAACCTAGCGCAACCGATAACTCAAGCACCCGAAGAACTACATTTCATAGATTTACTATTTAAAGGTGGATGGGTTATGGTTCCCCTGGCACTATTAGCGTTCGCAGGCCTTATCATATTTGTGGAGCGTTACATAACTATCAGAAAAGCATCCAAAACGGAGTCTAACCTGATGCTTCAAATTAAACAGTACATCCATGATGGTAGACTAGATAATGCGATTGCATTATGCAAAAATAACAATTCTCCGCTGTCAAGAATGTTAGAGAAAGGTTTGAAACGTATTGGACGCCCCATTAAGGATATAGAGGCAGCTATTGAGAACATTGGGAAGTTGGAGGTCTCTAAATTGGAAAAAAATATAGGCATACTTGGTATTATTGCTGGAATTGCCCCAATGCTTGGATTCGTCGGAACAATTATCGGTGTAATTACAATCTTCCATGACGTATCTATAAAAGGGGCAATTGAAATTGGTACAATCTCTGGGGGTTTATATACTAAAATGATCACCTCAGCAACGGGTTTGATAGTAGGTATCATTGCCTATGTGCTGTATCATATACTAAATGCAATGGTGGAACGTATTATTTTAAGAATGGAGACAGATTCAATTGAATTTATAGATTTACTTGAGGAGCCAGGAAAATAATGAATTTACGTAAACGACAAAAAGGCACTGTGGAGGTCCATACCTCTGCATTGAATGACATCATGTTTTTTTTGATGTTGTTTTTCCTATTGGCATCTGCTGTGGTTAATCCTAAAGTTGTGAAATTGCTCCTACCAAGATCTGAATCTGGGCAGCAGTCATCACCACAGAAAACCGTAGCTATATCCATTGATAAAAACTTAAATTATTTTATTGACAAGCAGCCCACTACTATCGAAAACCTACAAGCTACGCTAGAGGCCTATAAAGCGTCAGCTCCAGATCTTTCTGTGGTACTTTATGCAGATGGTGAAGTTTCAATTCAAAATACAATTGTAGTATACGATGTCGCGAATAAACTAGGATTAAAACTTGTGCTGGCAGTCGAACCTGAACGAAAAAAATAATGACCTATCCAAAAGAAGAAAACAATTATCCTAAGGCCATCGCAATATCTACAGGTATCATGGGTGCTTTATTGGTATTGAGCTTTTTTATCGTAATTGGAAGCTTTGACCCTGTTGATACGGGCATGGGAGGAATGGTTGTAAACTACGGCACTTCTCCCGAAGGCATGGGAACAGACATCACTAGTATAGAGGAGCCTTCAGCTGATCCTAACGCTAATAATCAAACACCTGATAAATTGGTTCCTACTGAGCCAACTAAGGAACAACCTACTAAACAGTCTAGCGATAAGGACATAGTGACTCAAAACACCGAGGATGCTGTAAAGGTAAACAGCAAGACTAACAGCAAGAGCACTAATCCAACGGCTACTACAAACGATAAGCCATCTAAGCCTGTCATAAATCAAAATGCCTTGTATAAAGGGAAAACTAATAAAGGAACCGGAGGTGGTGACGGTACTACAGCAACCCCAGGGAATCAGGGAGACAAAGACGGAGATCCATTAGCTAATAATTATGGTGAAGGAGGCTCAGGTTTTGGCGAAACTCCAATCGCACTTAGGAAATTTACTAATCTCGTTACTCCACAAGATGATGGACAAAAGACTGGTAAAATTGCAGTAAGAATCAGAATTGATAAAAGTGGAACAGTGATTAATGCCACGCCAGGAGTTAAGGGAACTACCCTTAATGATCGCGAATTATGGCAGAAATGTAAGGATGCCTTGATGGGCGCCAGACTGTCACCATCAGATTCCGCCCCCGATATACAAATTGGAGTGGTAGTATTTAATTTCAAAGTGAAATAAACTTTCTCAGACTATTAAGTTTTTAGGTAATGGATTATGAACAGACACTGGATTATTTATATTCTAGGTTACCGATGTTTACTCGCGTAGGAGCTATAGCTTTTAAAAAGGATCTTCACAACACAATCGCTTTATGTGAATATTTAGATAACCCGCAAAATAGGTTTAAATCTATACACGTAGGAGGTACAAATGGCAAGGGATCTACTTCTCATATGCTTGCATCGATATTGCAAGAAGCAGGTTACAAAACAGGGCTGTATACTTCGCCTCATCTGGTTGATTTTCGAGAGCGAATTCGCATTAATGGGGAAATGATAAGTAAGGAATTTGTTATAGATTTCACCGAGCAAACACAGCAAATTCTAGATGAAATTAGCCCATCATTTTTTGAAGTAACGGTGGCAATGGCTTTCTCCTATTTTGCGAAAAATTCTGTAGATATAGCTGTCATCGAAGTTGGCCTTGGCGGTAGGCTCGATTCAACAAATATTATTACTCCAGAGTTGTCCGTTATCACTAATATAAGTCTCGACCATACCTATCTTCTTGGCAACACCTTAAAAGAAATAGCTTTTGAAAAAGCAGGCATAATAAAAGAGGAAGTACCAGTGATAATTGGTGAATTTGATATGGAAACAGCAGATGTTTTCAAAGAAAAAGCAAACATCAGTAATGCTGTAATTATATTTGCCGATCAGGTATTGAACATTTCTCAGGCAAAGTTTGATACGGATACACTTTCTTTTTCAGTATATCGTGACAGAAAGCTAATCTATGAAAATCTAGAAATGGATTTAACTGGTTCTTATCAGTTGAAGAATGTTTTATCTGTACTAGAAACAGTGGAAGTCCTCCAAAAAATCGGTTATGAGATTACAGATAGTCATGTTTACTCAGGTTTAAAAAATGTTAAAAAGCTTACAGGCCTAAAGGGTCGATGGCACATATTGGACCATAACCCATTAATCGTTTGTGACACAGGGCATAACGAAGCAGGTATAAAAGAAGTTGTAAATAACCTATTAGGGTTAAAATATAAACAACTACATATTGTAATTGGGATGGTTAAAGACAAAGACATTCCATCAGTGCTCGCCAAACTGCCTATCCATGCAACATACTATTTCTGTAGTCCTAATCTTGAGAGGGCACTATCTGCAGACGAGCTTAGATCCCAGGCAGCATTGCTAAAGCTAGCTGGTAAAAGCTTCTTGACTGTAACTGAAGCATTCAGCGAAGCTAAAAGGAACGCATCTAAAGATGATGTAATTTTTGTTGGGGGAAGTACCTTCGTTGTAGCCGAAGTTTTATAAAATCTTTACATAATATTAAACGATTCTAATTTTGATCTAATTACCTTTAAAAATAATTAGAATAAATTTTACATAGATGATAAACAAAGCTTTTAAACTCTTTGCCTTGGTTTGCCTGATAAGTTTGACAACCGTAGCACAAACTAAGAAATCAAAACCTGTACAAAATTCAATTTATCCAGTTCAAGTTAGTCGCCCTAAGTTGGTTGTCGGAATGGTCATCGATCAAATGCGTTGGGACTATCTCTACCGTTACTACAATAGATATTCAGCCGGCGGATTTAAGAGATTGATAAATGAAGGTTTTTCTGCTGAAAATACTTTGATCCCATATACACCCACTTATACGGGATGTGGTCATGCTAGCATATACACCGGGTCGGTACCTGCTATAAACGGTATTGTTGGCAACGATTGGTATGATCGGAGTATTAACAGGAATATGTATTGCGCAGAGGATACCACCGTCTCAACGGTTGGGAGCAATACCTCAGCTGGGAATATGTCTCCCAAAAACCTTTTAGTAACTACCATAACAGATGAACTTCGCTTGGCAACAAATTTTCAAAGCAAAGTTATAGGCATTTCGCTCAAAGATCGTGGATCAATAATGCCTGTTGGCCATTCGGCTAATGCTGCATACTGGTATGATGGTGGAACTGGAGACTGGATCACAAGCACCCACTACATGTCGAAGCTCCCGACCTGGTTGGAAGACTATAACAAAATAAAATTAGCTAATAAATTTTACGATAAAAACTGGAATACGCTATATCCAATAGATTCTTACATCCAAAGTACTACTGATAATAAACCATACGAAGGTAAGGCGAGAGGTGAGGAAACACCTACATTTCCTCACCCTTTAAAACTATACATTGGCAAGAACTACGACATAATAAGGAGCACCCCATATGGCAACACGATGACCCTAGACCTTGCCAAACTGGCAATTCTATCAGAGAATCTCGGTAAGGGGCCTGCGACCGATTTTTTGGCGGTAAGTTGTTCTTCTACTGATTACGTGGGCCACCAATATGGACCAAATTCAATAGAAGCTGAAGATACTTACCTGAGGTTGGATAAAGATCTGGAGGAATTTTTAAATTACTTAGATAAAACCATAGGTAAAGGGAATTATCTTTTCTTTCTATCTGCGGACCATGGAGCTGCGCACGTTCCGGGCTTTATGGAAGAAAATAAACTTCCAGGTGGTTTGTTTAATGATTCTCAGGTTGTGAAATACTTGAATACTGAAATAGAAAACAAGTTTAAAGTTAAAAAAGCAATTATTACATCAAGCAACAGTCAATTCTATTTTGACCATAAAGCAATTAACGATGCAAATGCTGATATCGACGTCATCAAAAAAATTGCGATAGAAGCTTTAAAACAGCAAGATCAAGTACTGGACGCTGTAGATTTAAGTAATCTATCAACGGAGACTTTGCCAGAACAAATTAAAAAAATGATCACTAACGGTTATAATCCTCGAAGAAGTGGAGACATCTATTATATTTTAAAGTCTAACTACTTCGGAGGAGGAAAAACTGGCACCACACATGGTTCATGGAATCCATATGATTCTCACATCCCTTGTGTATTCATGGGATGGCATGTTAAGCCTGGTAAAACTAACAAAACCCATTACATGACTGATATCGCCGCAACTTTAGCAGCAATGCTTCATATTCAGATGCCTAGTGGCTGTATTGGGGAACCAATAACTGAACTAATTGATCAATAAAGAAACTTACATATTAAAAAGAACAACTTAACCGTGTATCCAACTGAATTTATAATCCATAGTTGGATTGTTCATGCGTTCAGCTACCCGAATTAACCTGTTAGGGAGTTTCATAATGTAGTCGCGAGCCTTCTCTCCGGTCTCATTTAAGTCGCGCATGCTATCAAGCTTCCACTCCTCTATCAACTGTTGCATAATTTCAACATAATCTATTGCGGTATATACTCCCAAGCGCTGTGCAGCATCTGTAAAATGACCAAAAGTCTGCCCTATTTTCATACCCATTTCTCTGAGGAAATGTGCGGGCATAACAATTTTCTTTCTCATCATGTCTTCAAAAGCGATCATTGCCTCGTTAGGGTCAACTTCAAAGATCTTAGACATAAAATCCTTATAAGCCTTTGCGTGCCTAGCTTCATCCGATGCAATTACACCGCACATTTTTGAAAGTAGAGTATCACCATCCTTCTTAGCTAATGAAGCGACCCTTCTATGAGAAACATTAGTAGCTAGCTCTTGAAAAGAGGTGTATATAAAATTCCTGTAAGGATCATGTCCAGTACCGATATCGAAACCATCTGCAATAAGATATTGTGTAGAAATCTCCATTTGTCTCATATCAACACGTCCTGAAAGGTACAGATACTTATTAAGCAAATCACCATGTCGGTTTTCTTCTGCGGTCCAATGACGAACCCATTTCATCCAACCACCTTCTTCATTTCTAGTGATGCCATCAACCATCGATAACCATGATTCATAGGTAGGCAAAGCTTCTTCTGTTATGGTATCGCCTATTAGAACTGCTACTAGATCATAAGATAAATCTTTTGCGTTTTCCCGTAGGATTTTAATATCCTGATAAAATGTTTCACTAGTAGAATCAGGCAAGAAGTCAGAGGGCTGCCAATTGGTATCAATTGGTTTTAGGTAAGTTCCCATCATATCTAACATATAAGTTTCGATGTGTAGCATTACTTCCCTTCTTTTCTCTGCAAAAAAATTCATTGGCGTATCGTTTAAATTTGTATCAAATATACCAAAATATATACACAAACGACGTGCCTCTTATGAATTAAAACGTATGAGTCGGCTGCATTTTTTGCCTATAAACAAGAATACCCTGCAGAAGTTATCTACAGGGTATTTTGATTAAGATCTGGCACCGACCTACTCTCCCACGTGTTACCGCAGTACCATCGGCTCTGGTGGGCTTAACTTCTCTGTTCGGAATGGGAAGAGGTGGACAC
>JACMPF010000222.1 GCA_014377665.1 Pedobacter sp.
AGACTTCCGGTTTGCAAATCCGAAGGCATAGAAAAATTAATCTTCTCTGATCTGGAACGGATCTCAATAAAATTTGTGGGAAGGGTTATGTCAGTATCAATCATTTAGCAAATCATATTATATTCAGCATCTTCTGTGTCGATTTTATAGCACAAACGGTCTGGTCAGAATCTAATCCTCGTGTGATAAATTTCTTAGTTGGAGTTTCCCAGGTAATAATTGTCTCGCATAATGCGTCAGAATTGCTTCCTGGGGCTATGCGTACCGCGTAGTCAACCAGTTTAGGCAGGTATAATTCCTTTTTAGAATAAACTTGTGTAAGTGCTTTCATAAATGCATCAAACTGTCCATCGCCCTGCGCATGTTCTTCAAATACTTCACCATCAATCCTCACAGAAATTGTAGCCGAGGGACGTAAACCTTTAGAATGAGTAAGAACATAAGATTCCACGATTACTTTATCAGAGTATGAATTACTGTCAAGCACGTCGGATATGATGTATGGGAGGTCGTCCCGCGTGACAGTTTCTTTCATATCACCCAGTTCGATCACTCTTTGAGTAACTTTTTTAAGATCTTCTTCGCTTAACTTAAGCCCAAGTTCCTGGAGGTTTTTCTCAATGTTAGCTTTACCCGAAGTTTTTCCTAAAGCATAAGTGCGTTTCCTTCCAAATCTTTCAGGTAACAGGTCATTGAAATACAAATTGTTCTTACTGTCACCATCGGCATGAATACCTGCTGTCTGGGTAAATACGTTTTCACCTATAATTGGTTTGTTAGCTGGAATCCGGACACCGGAAAACGTTTCTACTAGCTTACTAACCGTGTAAATGAATGATTCTTTTATTGAAGTTCTAACTTCCGGAATGAAATCATTTAGTACAGCAACTACGCTCGACATTGATGCATTTCCTGCACGCTCTCCCATGCCATTAACAGTTAAATGTAATCCATTTGCCCCTGCTTTTATTGCTTCCATAGCGTTTGCAGTCCCAAGGTCATAATCATTATGTGGGTGGAAGTCAAAATGGATCTTTGGATAGCGGATCCGTATATCAGATATGTATTTGAATGTTTCGGAAGGCGTTAAGACTCCCAAAGTGTCAGGTAATAATATTCTTTTTATATCCTGAGTTGTTAAGAAATCAAGATACTGGTAAACATATTCTGGCGAGTTTCTCATACCGTTGCTCCAGTCCTCAAGATACACGTTGGTAGTTATTCCATGAGATTCTGCCAATTCGATGACATTGCTAATTTCAGAAAAATGTTGTTGTGGCGTCTTTTTTAACTGATGGGTGAGATGATTTAAAGAACCTTTGGTTAATAGATTCTGCACTTTAACTCCCGCTTTTGCCATCCATTCAATTGAAACTCCATGATCTACGAATGAAAGTACTTCAATTTTATTTGTATGTTGATTTATATCGGCCCAATTCATGATTGCCTTTACAGAAACAAATTCTCCTTCTGAAACTCTTGCTGATGCAACTTCAACTCTGTCGACATTAAGTTCTTCAAGCAGCAACTGGCATATTGTCAGTTTTTCTGCCTTAGAAAATGAAACCCCGGATGTCTGTTCCCCATCCCTGAGAGTCGTGTCCATTATTTCTATTTTCCTTTTTTCCACCTCTTAAATATTATATCTATTATAATTACAGCGGAAGATTTAGAGCAAATTTCTGGATATCGCTTTTTATGTTTTGCAGATAATCGATATCGTCAAAACCATTTACCATGTTATCCTTTTTATAGGAACTGATGTCAAAATTTTCTTTTTCACCCGATGCGGTTAAAGTAATGGTCTGCTCAGGAAGATTTACTTCAATTTCTGTCTTTGGGTCTGCTTCAATGGCACGGAAGATTTTCTCTGCAAATTCAGGGCTAACCTGTACCGGCAGTACCCCGATGTTCAGGCAGTTATTTTTAAAGATATCAGCAAAAAAGCTCGAGACAACACACCTAAATCCATAATCGTAAACTGCCCATGCAGCATGTTCCCTGGAAGAGCCCGAACCAAAGTTCTTGCCCCCAACCAAGATCTTTCCACTATAAAGAGGATTATTGAGTACAAAGTCTGCTTTAGGAGTATTGTCTGGATTATATCTCCAGTCCCTGAAAAGGTTGTCCCCAAAACCTACTCTCTCTGTAGCTTTCAAAAAGCGCGCAGGTATCAACTGGTCTGTATCAACATTCTCTATAGCCAGTGGAACTGCAGTACTTCGTAATGTTATAAATTTATCGTAAGCCATTTTTGTTTTGCGGTTAAATTTAATTCCTTTTGATTAAACTAATTCTTCCATAAGATCTCTGGGATCCGTAACTAATCCTGTTATAGCGGCAGCAGCTGCAACCAAAGGGCTTGCAAGCATTGTTCGCGAACCAGGGCCCTGCCTGCCTTCAAAGTTTCGGTTTGAGGTACTAACTGCGTATTTTCCCGGCGGAATCTTATCGTCATTCATTGCCAGGCAGGCTGAACAGCCCGGCTGACGTAAAACAAAACCTGCTTGGTTGAAAATATCAAGAAGTCCTTCTTCTTTAATCTGGGTTTCAACTATGTGAGAGCCAGGAACTAACCATACTGTCACATCCTCAGCTTTTTTCTTTCCTTTAACTATAGAGGCGAATGCCCTGAAATCTTCAATACGGCCATTAGTACAGCTTCCCACAAAAACAAAATCAACTTTTTTGCCGATCATTGAATCACCTTCATGGAAACCCAT
>JACMPF010000223.1 GCA_014377665.1 Pedobacter sp.
CGTAAAAGCAAAAACCCTGCAATCATTTGATTTGCAGGGTTTTAGTTCTCTTTGACATTGCTTCTGGTGATCCCGCTGGGATTCGAACCCAGGACCACTACATTAAAAGTGTAATGCTCTACCAGCTGAGCTACGGAATCAAAGTTTTTTGAGGAACTTTACTTTAAGCATTTCCTTTTAAAGTGGTGCAAATATATAAGTACGTTAAGTAATCTGCAAATTATTCTTTTCGAAATCACATACCATACTGATTGTTAGCCTAATTAATTATTCTTAGCCGACAAAATTCACCAATAATTGGTTCAATTCGTCTTTATGAGTGATAAATAACCCATGTGGAGCACCTTCAATACGGTAGTAAGCCGCGTTCGGAAGTTGCAAAGATGTCAACTCACTAGTTGCTTTGATTGGAACGGTTTTGTCATCGTCTCCATGTATAATCATCACAGGTATGGTAATTGTGCTTAAATCCGTTCTGAAATCTGTCTCCGAGAAAGAACGTACGCATTGTGCAGTGGCACGCGGACTAGACACAATTGCCAGGTTCCACATCCAGTTCTGAATTTCCTGGCTCACCGGTTTATTTAATACACCTTCGCTAAAGAACTGCTTCCCAAATTCTGCAAGAAATGCAGGTCTGTCTTTGTGAATGTTCGCAACAATCTCATCAAACATTTCTCGGGGTACGCCTTCTTCATGGTCTTCAGTCTGTATCAATAAAGGAACAACCGTGCTCACTAAAACTGCTTTGGCAACTCTTCCTGAACCATAACGTCCAAGATACCTTACCACCTCGCCACCCCCCATAGAAAAGCCTACAAGCGTTACCTCAGTTAAGTTCAATGCCATTAGGACTTCATGTAAATCATCCGCAAGAGTATCGTAATCGTAATTACCCCAAGGCTTATCCGACTGTCCGAAACCACGTCTGTCATAACTGATACAACGGAAACCTGCTTCCACCAAGGCATTAACCTGGTATTCCCACATCTCATGTGATACCGGCCAACCATGGATCAATACTACGGGTTTCCCCGTTCCCAGGTCTTCAAAAAACAGGTTTACTGAATTGCTGTTCTCAACGTTTTTTTTTATGTAAGGCATATTGCTTTGTTTTATGTTCTCTGTTTAACAGACAGCCACCTCAATTGTTTATTTCGGGAGGAATCCTTCGCTATAATTATAATATATCCCCATATTTGGATTCGATAACGAAAAGGTAATATACAATAAAGAAACATATAGGCATGAATAAAGCAATATTTTTAGATAGGGACGGCGTGTTAAATCATGAGATCTATGATTACATCACCAGAGTTGAAGATTTTGAAGTGCTAGAATACCAGATTCCTCCTTTAAAGAAATTGTATGATGAAGGCTACATGTTGATTGTGATCACCAATCAAGGTGGCATTGCGCTGAGGCGTTATACAGAGGAGGAGCTTGCAGAGATGCACCAGATCCTGTTCGATAAGTTTGAGGCTCAGGGTGCAGTGATTGCTCATGCGTATTATTGTCAGCATCACCCAACTGTGGATGGCGATTGCGCTTGTCGCAAGCCTAAATCGGGTATGCTACTGGAGGCTATCGCCACTTATGATATCGATCCAGCGTTGTCGGTTATGATAGGAGATAAGCCGCGCGACGTCGATGCAGCTAATGGAGCAGGAGTAAAGGGTATTGAGATTGTTCCAGATGAACAGATTGATTATGATCTTGTGAAAAGTGTGCTCGCTGGTACGGATATGAAGACTTATTCTGAAGGGATGAAGAAATTAACCAGCTAGCTGTATTTTAACCCGTTCACCGGGTTCATTCATTATCGCTGTCAAGGAAGAGCAATTGCAAATATTTAGACAAAAAAGAAGTGGTAACGATTGCTCATTACCACTTCTTATATTTGTTTTCTGCTAATTATTTTTGAGTTACTGAAGCGGCAGCTTTTTTATGGTCAGCTAAGAATGTAGCCAATCCGCTATCAGTGAGTGGGTGCTTTAATAATCCCAGGATCGCTGTTAATGGTCCGGTCATTACATCAGCGCCTAATTTAGCACATTCGATAATGTGTAATGGTCCACGGATTGATGCTGCTAAAATCTGAGTGGTATAACCATAGTTATCAAAAATGGTACGGATATCTTCAACTAGAATTAATCCCTCAGACCCTATATCATCTAAACGGCCAAGAAATGGAGATACATAAGTAGCACCCGCTTTTGCAGCCAATAAAGCCTGACCAGCAGAAAATATTAGTGTACAGTTGGTTTTAATTCCTTTAGAAGAGAAATATTTAATCGCTTTAACTCCGTCTTTTATCATAGGAACTTTAACAACGATCTTAGGATCCAATTTAGCTAATGCTTCACCTTCTTTTATAATCTCGTCGTAAGTAACAGCGATAACTTCTGCGCTTACATTATCGTCGACGATATCGCAAATCGCTTTGTAATGCGCAATAACGTTAGCTTCGCCGCTGATTCCTTCTTTTGCCATTAAACTTGGGTTGGTGGTTACACCATCTAAAATACCAAGGTCTTGTGCTTCTTTGATTTGGTCTAGGTTCGCTGTATCAATGAAAAATTTCATGCTTATTTAATTTTAAATTTTATTTATTAAGATTATGCCTAAATTAGGTATTATGATTTTAAATAGGAGAGCTGGGCGACTGTTTAATTTCATTTTATCGCTCTAAATTGTCTGTTATTGCTTAGGAACCCTTTTTTCCGACATTAATCTATCCACAACTTCTTTTAATTTTTTTGGGTCTTTAGCATATTTCTCCAAGTTGATGATTTCAACTTTTCTGAAGTCTATTGGGTGACTTTCGCTTTGGAGAGAAATCGTACCACTTTTCAGTAGGGCACCTTCTTCAGCAGCTCCCACAGGATCTTTTTGTGGCTGCTGGTATCTTAATACTTCCTGTCCATTGACATAATGTACAACGATTGAATCGCCGAGCACTAGGACTTCCGCCCGTACCCATTGGTCTCCATTGAAAGTAGGGGAGTTAGATTCCACACAGTGTGTTTTAATGACTTTTCCATGCTGAACATATTGAGTACCAGGAGTACAAACATTACAAGTAGGACGCTTGCCACTGCCAGTACCACCTAAAAGTTGAACCTCTATAGAGTTAGGGAAATCCTGATCTTTACCCATAGTTTTTGGGTCTTGTCCGTGGATCATGATTCCGCTGTTGCGCAAAGCCCATCCCTCACCACCGTTAACCTGTTCACCAACGAATCGGTATTCTACACCAATTAAATAATGTGAAAATTGTTTCTTGTAAAAGAGATGACCATATTGTTTCTCAAAGTTGGTGTATTTATCATAACGTACTTCCAATTGCCCGTTTTCTACGCGGAAAGTATTGTTGTAATTGTCGTTTAAATCGTGCATTCTGATTTTGATATCCCAGCCTTTGAGGTCCTTTCCGTCGAACATTTGGACCCATTTCGGTAGAGGAGCGGCGGTTTTAGAGCTTCCTAAAAAGAGGAGCGGGGCAGTTAACAATACTGCTGTTTTAAGTAATACGTTTAATTTCATATTGTGATTATATATTCAACTAATTTAGGGAATATAAGACCAAATTTGCAATAAGGATGTGTTTGA
>JACMPF010000224.1 GCA_014377665.1 Pedobacter sp.
AGGGAAAATTATCTTTACAGCCTCGCTGCTGACTTTTCAGGGGGGGATTAATGTGCCGGGTTATTCTGCTAGTAAAGGTGCAATTGGACAGCTAACAAAAGCTTTTGCTAATGAATGGGCTGCTAAAGGCATTAATGTTAACGCTATAGCTCCAGGTTATATCGCGACAGATAATACGACTGTTTTGCGGGAAGACGAGAATCGGAGTTTCTCAATCATGGAAAGAATCCCTGCTGCAAGATGGGGAGAGCCTTCTGATTTCAAGGGACCAGTTGTATTTTTAGCGTCAGATGCCTCCAGCTATATGAATGGGCATGTGATGACTGTGGACGGTGGTTGGATGGGTAGATAAGATCTATTATATTTTGTTTAAATATATTTTCTGATACGACAGCGGGCTTTTTCCAGTAATTACTTTAAAATGTTTGTGAAAACTTGCAAAATTATGAAAGCCACTTTCATAACAGATTTGCTTGACGTTCATATTGTCCTCAATCAATAACTTACAGGCATGGCCTACTCTGATCTCGCTAATAAACTGAGTATAAGTCTTTCTGGTTCTCGATTTAAAGTACCGGCAAAAAGAATTGGGACTAATATTAGCCACTCCGGCCATTTCTTCCATCTGGATCTTCCGCTTGAAATTTGCCAATGAGTAATTGTAAATGGTATTGATCCTGTCGTTCTCGGTGTCTTCAAAATCATGTTTAAACCCCATAGAGGATAACTGCGTAAGATTGGATGAGTTTTCTATTGCCGCAAGTGCTTCCATCAGATTGATTATCTTTTTAGTGCCCTCTGCAAGCAAAATGGATTCTATCAAGTCGCCGATATGTCTTTTTGACTTCTCATTTACCTGGACTCCGCGCTGTGCTTTTTCTAATATTGTTTTTAGGATTTTGTTTTCTGGAAGAGCAAGGAATTGATTTCCCCAGAAATTTTCGTTAAAATGAACCACAAGGACGTCTGCACTCGTTTTCTTATCCTCTTTAAAATAAACATCATCAAATCTCCAATAGTGGGGTAAATGTGCCCCGACTAATAGCACATCTCCAGAGCTGAATCTTTTTATGCTATCGCCAATAAATTGAGTGCCATTTCCTTTTTTAAAGTAGATCAACTCAACTTCTGCATGATAATGCCACCTGTTATTAATGTATGGAACCTCATCACGTCTGACACTAAATGAATGTACCGGGTTATTCGATACTTTTAAAAGTTGCGGTTTCATTTGATTTGGTTAGCTACTGAAATCTAAAAATAGAAAATCTTTAATTAATACACAATTTTAAATTATTTACTAGGATTTATGACAATATCGCACAATACTAATTTGGCTGTATAATTCTCGTATTTAACCAATAGCTACATTTAAGTCGTTAAAAAAAGATCCTTTAAACTTTCATTTATCAAAAAAGATAATTATATTTGAGCTTACCCTTTCGGGGGTATGTTTTTCATAGGTAGATGTAGGGTCGAATATTTATATTCGGCCCTTTTTTATTGGCAACGTTCCGTATCTTTATGGCGCTATGAAAAAGAAGAAAATCATTGTCGCTATTACTGGTGCAAGCGGGTCAATATATGCCAAAGTGCTATTCGATAATCTAAAGAAGCTAACAGATCAAATTGAGAAAGTCGGAGTGGTAATGTCAGACAATGCTAAAGGAGTTTGGCGCTTTGAGTTGGGAGATACGGCATACGAGAATTATCCTTTTGACTTTTATCAGAAGATGGATTTCAATGCACCATTTGCATCAGGATCTGCGAAGTTCGATACAATGATCATTATTCCCTGCTCGATGGGCACGCTTGGACGGATTGCAAATGGGATATCCAATGACCTTATTTCACGCGCTGCAGATGTGATTCTTAAAGAACGTAGAAAATTGATAGCCGTTGTTCGGGATACACCTTTCAGCCTCATTCATATCAACAATATGAAGGTAGTTACTGAGGCTGGTGGTATCATTTGTCCAGCTAATCCTTCTTTCTACAGCATGCCTAAGAGTCTGGAGGAGATAGCACAAACCGTGGTAAGTAGAATTATTGATCTAGCAGACCTCGAGCAAGATGCTTACCGCTGGAATGAGTAGCGACTTGATGCTAGTCCTACTATTATCAAAATTCTTCTTAACTTTGCCTATTCAATGAGGAAAGTTGCATTTTATACATTAGGTTGTAAGTTAAATTTTTCAGAAACTTCAACTATCGGGAGGTTATTTACGGATGCCGGCTATGCAGTTGTAGATTTCACAGATGGGGCCGATGTGTATGTAATTAACACGTGTTCCGTAACTGAACATGCTGACAAGAAATGCCGAAAAGTGGTAAAGGAAGCGTTAAAATACGCTCCAAATGCGTATGTAACAATCGTGGGTTGTTATGCACAATTGAAGCCTGCTGAAATTGCTGACATTGAGGGCGTGGATATGGTGTTGGGAGCAGCGGAAAAGTTTAGGATTGTTGAATACATTTCTGATCTGACCAAACAACCAAAAGCTATAGTTCACCAGCAGAACATTGAGAAAGTAAACCATAATTTTATTGCAGCGTACTCTATTGGAGATCGAACCAGGACTTTTCTTAAAGTTCAGGACGGCTGTGACTATCCATGTACCTATTGTACTATTCCCTTGGCTCGGGGTGGAAGCAGAAGTGATACCATAGAAAATGTACTAAACAGGGCAAGACAGATCGCACTAAGTGGTGTCAAAGAGATTGTTTTAACTGGGGTGAATCTTGGTGATTTCGGAATCAGGGATGGGAACAGAGAAGATAAGTTTTTTGACCTTGTTAAGGCCCTGGACGAAGTTGAAGGCATAGAGCGAATCCGTATTTCTTCTATTGAACCAAATTTGTTGAGTAATGAGATTATTGAATTTGTAGCAGCTTCGAAAAGGTTTGTTCCACACTTCCATATTCCCCTGCAGTCCGGCTCAGATAAGATCCTTGGATTGATGAAGCGAAGATACCGTCGGGATCTATATACGGAGCGTGTTGCTAGAATCAAGGAAGTCATGCCAAATTGCTGCATTGGAGTAGATGTAATTGTTGGGTTTCCTGGCGAAACACATTCCGATTTTCTCGATACCTATCAATTTCTTAATGGATTAGACATCTCGTACCTACATGTATTTACCTATTCTGAGCGTGACCAAACTGAAGCAGCAGAGATGATAGGTGTTGTTGCAGGTAGTGCCAGATCAGATAGAAGTAAGATGCTGCACATCTTATCAGATAAAAAGCGTAGGGCGTTTTATCAGGGTCAATTAGGTTCTATTGGAGAAGTATTATTTGAAGATGATCAAAAGAATGGCTTTATGCATGGTTTCACTAAAAATTATGTGAAAGTAAAAGCTAAGTATGACCCGGTGATGGTTAACGAAATTAAAACCGTAAATCTTGTTTCACTTACTGCGGATGGCGAAGTAGAAGTTACCGAAACAGAACAAGTTTTAGCGCATTAATCATATATTCGCATAAATTTTATCCATATGTTTCCTACAGTGTCCCATTTTATAGAATATCTTTTTGGTGTTCAGGTCCCTCTACCATTTAATACTTTCGGGGTTTTTGTTGCGCTTGCTTTCATCGCTGGTTATTGGGCTTTTACGCAGGAATTCAAAAGGAAAGAAGCTTTAGGAATACTCCATACAATCAGAAAATTAGTAGTTATTGGCCAACCCGCGAGTGCTGGAGAACTTGTTGGCAATGGTATATTTGGGTTCCTGATCGGCTACAAGCTGGTCTACGCGCTTTTAAACTATCAGCTCTTTGTTAGTGATGCCCAAACAGTTCTACTATCCCTCAAAGGTAATTTCTTTGGCGGAATTATCTTTGCCGCTCTTTTCGTTTACTGGGATTATAAAGAAAAAAACGCACATAAATTACCTGCGCCTAAGACAGTAGAGGTAACGCAGCATCCTTATGAATTAATGGGAAACCTCATCGTTTGGGCTGCCGTTTGGGGATTTCTAGGTGCAAAGATATTTGATAACCTGGAGCACTGGGATACGTTTATACAGGACCCTATTGGAAGCTTATTGTCCTTTAGCGGATTAACTTTCTACGGAGGCTTGATTTGCGGTGGCGCAGCTGTATTGTACATAGCTAACAAAAATGGCATCAAACCGCTGCATATGCTAGACATTGGTGGCCCTGGAATGATGCTCGCATACAGCGTTGGAAGGATAGGTTGCCATATGTCCGGAGATGGTGACTGGGGTATTGCTAACCTAAACCCTAAGCCATTTACTTGGTTACCGGACTGGCTTTGGGCTTATACTTATCCTAATAACGTTGCAAATGAGGGGGAACCCATCGCAAATTGCGTAGGTAAGTTTTGTCGTGAACTTGCCCAGCCCGTTTACCCAACACCGCTCTATGAAGTAATTGTCTGCTTCATCCTATTTCTGATTCTATGGAAAATCCGCCATTTATTAAAATCACCAGGAATGATGTTCGGCATTTATCTTATGATGAATGGTGTAGAACGTTTTTGCGTGGAGCTAATCCGAGTTAACTCACGTTATAATGTAGCAGGAATTCCATTTACTCAGGCGGAGTTAATTTCGAGTTTATTATTTCTAGCTGGCTTGCTTCTCGTAATTAATGCAATTAAGAACAAAGAAAAATTAGCCAGTTACTAAAATTTAGATGCCTTGGATTACGAACTACTGTGTGCAAAAGTTATCGCAACTACCCGTCTAACCGGAAACTTTATCAGAAAAGAATCTTTAAGCTTTAATTCCGATTCAATAGAGTTTAAGGGTCTGAATGACTTGGTCTCTTACGTTGATAAACAGGCAGAAAGACTACTTGTGAAAAACCTGTCTAAGATACTACCGGAAGCTGGGTTTACTACTGAGGAAGATACGATTAACACCAAAGGCGAAGTGTTCGATTGGATCATTGATCCATTAGACGGCACAACCAACTTTATTCATGGAATCCCAACATATGCAATTAGCATCTCATTATACGAGGATGGAAAACCCGTTATTGGGGTTGTCTATGAGATTAACCGTGGAGAGATGTTTTCAGCTTATAAAGGCGGTGGTGCCTTTTTAAATAACAAAGCCATTCATGTTTCCAAAAGAACATCGCTTTCTGAATGCCTTCTTGCTACCGGATTTCCATATTACCAATTCGATAAGCAGCCCCAGTACATGCAACTGTTTTCTACTTTAATGCAGAAATGCCACGGATTAAGAAGGATTGGTTCTGCTGCAGTTGATTTGGCTTATGTCGCCTGCGGAAGATTTGATGCATTTTTTGAGTATAACTTAAATTCCTGGGATGTAGCAGCCGGTGCATTCCTGGTTCAGGAAGCCGGTGGCTCAGTGACGAATTTTACAGGAGGCGATGAATTCTTGCAAACCCGGGAAATCTTAGCAGGAAATGGATTGATCCATACAGAAATCCTTGACATGATGGAGGAACACTTCAACTCAAGCTTATAGTCTGTTAGCAGTGAGCTCAGGTTGACGAGGTACTGAACTCAGACTGAGCTTTGGCTTTATACATTCCCTATTGGGGTTATATTCGCTATCTCATCGTGTTCTAGTCGGCTCTGAAACGACGAGGAGCCTGGGATATACCGAAGAGGGATCGACGACGAGGAAAGCAAAACCCAAGCTTTTTGCAATATTACTGAATATTTACTAAGAGCTTTTATTAACTTCAGCTAAAAGTAACCCTTTAGCTACCATTAATCCAATGTACACAAAAAAAGCCGGCAATTTTAAATGCTAGCTTTCCATGTACCTTAAGTTTTTATTTTCTATAACGATTCTGATACGACTTCTTTCACTTCAGGAACCATTCTTTGTAGTAAGTTTTGGATACCTGATTTTAAAGTGATAGTGGAAGATGGACAGCCGCTGCATGAACCTCTAAGTTCTACAGTAACTACACCTTCATCAAAAGACTTATAGCTAATTGCACCACCATCTTGTTCTACAGCCGGGCGGACATAATCGTGTAGAATTTGCTGAATTTTGATCTCCAGGTCAGAACCCTCAAAAGCTGCAACTTCATCACTGGTTTCTTCTTTAATTTTATATTCAGATTCTACAGCACCTTTTACAAACTCTTTTAAGATAGGTTCAAGATCAGCCCATTCTGCATCTTCAGTTTTGGTAATAGTTACGAAATTGCTTGCAAAGAAGACGCCGTTAACGAAATTAAACTTAAACAATTCCTTAGCGAATGGAGACTGTTCAGCAGATTCTCTGGTGGCAAAATCTTCACTTCCGTTGATCAATAACTTATTGACCATAAATTTCATTGTGGCAGGATTAGGGGTCTGTTCTGTATATACGTTAATAGTCATTGTCCTTTAATTTGATACAAAAATAATTAATTCAATTCTTCAATTGACCATGAGGGTGTCTGTTTTAGGTCATTTAACTAAAACACCCCAGTATAATTAAATGGAGTGATATTTTTTAGTTCAGACTTAAGGTCGTCGGTCACATTCAGTCCATCGATAAAGTCTGCCATTGTGGTTGCCGTTATCTTTTGATTGGTTCTTGTAAGATCTTTCAGCGCCTCGTATGGATTAGGGTACGCTTCTCTTCTTAATATCGTTTGTATAGCTTCTGCTACAACGGCCCAGTTATTTTCAAGATCTGCGTTTATGGCGTCCTCATTTAGAAGAATTTTGTTCAGGCCACGTAACGTAGAATTTATTGCGATCAGGGTATGGGCGATTGGTACTCCGATATTTCTGAGCACAGTTGAATCTGTAAGGTCTCTTTGCAACCTGCTGATAGGAAGTTTGGCTGCAAAAAATTCAAATGAAGCATTAGCCATACCAGCATTTCCTTCAGCATTCTCGAAATCTATAGGGTTAACTTTATGTGGCATTGCAGATGATCCTATTTCACCCTCTTTAATTTTTTGTTTAAAATAATTTTTAGATATGTAGGCCCAGATATCCCGATCCATATCGATGATAATGTTATTGATCCTTTTTAGAGCATCGCATTGCGCAGCAAATTGATCGTAATGCTCAATTTGGGTAGTATGTTGAGCACGGTCTAGTCCTAATGTTTCGTTTACGAAGTTGTTCGAGAATTCTACCCAATTAATAGATGGATAAGCGATGTGGTGCGCATTGAAGTTTCCGGTCGCACCGCCGAACTTTGCACTGTTTGGTAATGCTTTGAGATTTTTAAGTTGAACTTCAATCCGCTCTGCAAAAACTAAAAATTCCTTACCCAACTTTGTTGGAGATGCAGGCTGTCCATGTGTATGCGCTAAAAGTGGAACATCTTTCCAATCAGATGCCAATGACCTAATTTTTTGAACAAGAAGCGTAATGTTTGGATAGTAAACCTCTTCTAATGATAATTTAAAAGTGTATGGAATAGCAGTGTTGTTGATATCCTGAGAGGTGAGGCCGAAGTGGATAAATTCTTTATATGTTGTCAACCCAAGCTCATCAAATTTCTTTTTTAAAAAATATTCTACAGCTTTGACATCGTGGTTAGTGACTTTTTCTGTGTCTTTTACTTCCTGAGCATCTGACTCATTAAAAGATCCATAAATTGATCTGAGTTGTGCATAGCTTGATTTATCGAAATTATTAAGCCCAGGTAGTCCTTGTTCGCAAAGGGCAATGAAGTATTCGATTTCAACAAATACCCTATATTTTATTAGCGCATATTCCGAGAAGTACTTTGAGAGGTCTTTAGTGGTATTTCTGTAACGACCATCGATAGGGGAGATTGCTTGTAGCGAAGAAAGATTCATGAGATTGGTTTTGATAGCCGCAAAGGTAAGATTTTTGGCACAAAAAAAGAGCGTATCCAATAGCTGGATACGCTCTTTTTGTTATACTGGTTAAACTAAGACTACAATTTAGTTGTGTCTTTAGTTACAGTGATAGCAGTATCTTTTACAGTTGAATCAGTAATGTTAGTATCAACAGTAGTAGTGATTGTAGCAGTATCAGACAATGAAGTATCAGTTGACTCACCAGATTTTTCTGAGTTACAAGCTGCTACTGACAAAGTGATTGCTAAAGCTAAAAAGCCAAATTTAAACGCATTTTTCATTTTGATTCTATTTAAAGTAATTAATTAATTTTACAGATTAATACCTAAAATATTAAAAGGTAACCCAAGAGTTTTAAAAAAATAAAAATATTATTTTCCTTATTATTGGGTTACCATTCACGTTTAAATGTATTAATTGGTGAGTAATAAGTTAAGCAGTTCAGTTCCAACGGATAGAGAAGTTGTTTTAGGGATCTTAAACAATTCGGATGATGCGCTAAATAAGTTGTATGTGGGTTATTTCCCAATGATACTACAGTTTATCCTGAATAACAACGGTGACGAAGATGATGCCAAGGATGTTTACCAGGAAGGAATTATTGTTTTATACAATAAAGTTAAAAGCGGAGATTTTGAATTAAGTAGTAAACTAAAAACCTATATATACTCAGTTTGCAGAAGGATTTGGTTAAAGAAGCTTGCCCAGCAACGCAAAAAAACCAATAACGTTTCAGACTTTGAGGATATAATCGCTACTGACGTTGATATTGATGATCATGAGCAAAAAGAGGAGCAATTTGACAAAATGCAATCTGCCCTCCTTCATCTTGGAGAACCATGTAAAACAATTATTCAGGATTTTTATTTAAACAATTTATCGATGCACGACATATCTGAAAAGTTTGGCTATACTAATACCGATAACGCTAAAACTCAAAAATACAAATGCTTGCAGAGATTAAAAAAGTTATTTTTTCAGTCATAAGGTGATGAGGAACGAAATGAATTTAGAAAGTATAATTGAAGATTACCTAATTGGTAAACTTAATGAGGCGGAATTACAGGCTTTTGAGCAAATGCGTGCTAATGATCCCAGCGTAGATCATAAGGTAGTAGCTCATAAGGCTTTCTTGGGATCGCTAAAAAATTATGCAGCGATGATTGATTTAAAGGGCAAAATGAATGTGGCACATTCGAAGATCGATGTAGATGGTCTTAGCCGTAAATTAGGTCCTCATCCTTCCTTCATCATTAATATATGGCGTAAAAACAGAGCAGCAATTGGTGTGGCCGCATCATTCATACTTCTAACTTTGGTGATGCTTTATTCCATTCAGCAGAATACACAGCAAATTGGTAGTGTAGAACTTGTAAAACGCGATTTAGCAATTCTTAAAAACTCCAATAACAACCTGATTAGAAAAATAAACTCTACCGCTGTTAATAAAAATCTGAAACCTGCCAACTTCGGAGGTACAGGTTTTGCTTTAACAACCAACGGGTATATCTTAACAAATTTACATGTTGTTGATGGTGCAGATTCTGTTTATGTTCAAGATACGCAAGGCAACCAATATAAAGTTAAAGTTGATAGACGAGATACACAATATGATCTTGCTATCCTCAAAATTATTGATGAGTCTTTTAAGCTTCCTGCATTACCATATCGTTTAAAACAAAATGGGATTGGTATTGGCGAAGATGTGTACACATTAGGATTTCCTAAAGATGATGCGGTGTATGCTAAAGGTTACGTGAGTTCTAAAACGGGATATAGTGGAACAGACTCAACGCAATACCAAGTGTCTATCGATGTAAATCCTGGAAATAGCGGTGGCCCACTACTTGATCAGAATGGAAACATTGTCGGAGTTATTACAGCTAAATTAAAACTAGTTGACGGTGCAACATTTGCAGTAAAAAGTAGATATATTCAAGAAATCCTTAACATGATCCCTAATGATTCCTTAGGAGGACAGGTTAAGTTCAACAAGAAGAATTCATTACAGGGGCTTACTAAAACCCGCCAGGCAGAGAAAATGCAGGACTTTATCTTCATGGTAAAAGTTTATAAGTAACGTACATTATGTACCGTTGTCCCGGTGAAAATCGGGGTATCTAAGTCAAGTGCAAACCATCATAGTGTAAATTATATCTTCACATCTTTAAAAAATATTTGAAGATAATTTATAAATTTAGGCTATGGATTTTGGAAAATTAACTGATGAACAACTAATCAGTGTTGACTTTACTTTACCGCCAGATGGAGCTCAAACCAGTATAACATTAGGTGGCTTGATCACTGACAAGAACCCTCAATTCTACGTCGGTTGTGCCAAATGGGGAAGAAAGGAGTGGTTGAATATGATCTACCCGCCTAAAGTTAAGGAGGCAAATTTTCTTGACGAATATGTCAAGCATTTCAATTCAATAGAACTCAATGCAGTTTTCTACAGTATTCCAAAGGCTGATCTCATTAGAAAATGGAAGGCTAAAGCGGATGAAAATGCAAGCAATGGTTTTTTGTTTTGCCCAAAGTTTTCACGTACTATAAGTCATATTAAGCGGCTAAAGGACGCCGATGTAGCTACAGACCTATATCTTTCCAGTATCTATGAATTTGGCGAATACTTAGGCCCTTGCTTTCTTCAATTAGGAGATAACTTCTCTCCGGCAAACTTTGATATTCTTGAAAATTATTTGAGCACGTTACCTGTAGACTTGAAAGTTTTTGTAGAGTTGAGACATCAAAGCTGGTTTTCAGATCCGTTATACCGAGCACAACTTTTTGAGATGCTGAGTAGGGTTAAAAAAGGTGCCATCATCACTGATGCAAGTGGTAGAAGGGATTGCGTTCACATGGAACTAACGATCCCTGAAGTATTTATAAGATTTGTTGGTAATGGAATGGCGTATCAGGCTTCAGATTTTGCACGAGTAGACGAATGGGTTCTCCGAATAAAAAACTGGTTGGACAAGGGCCTGAATAAGGTGTATTTTTTTCTCCATCAACATGATGAGAAGGATACACCAATATTGGCAAATTACACTATCCAGCAATTCAACAAACACCTTGGTGCAAATATACCAGAGATTAGATTCCTGAGTGACCAAGGAGATATTACAAATCAGGAACAATTATTTTAACATAAGTATACTTAAATTGTAGACATTATTATTTACTTTGTATTTGTTATCGTTAACAACTAAAATATAAAATTATGAGTTTAAGAATAGGGGATCCTGCTCCCAATTTTAAAGCACAAACTTCAATTGGAGATATTGATTTTTACGAATTTCTAGGAGATAGCTGGGGCGTTCTGTTTTCGCATCCTGCGGATTATACGCCTGTTTGTACTACCGAACTTGGAAGAACGGCTTTACTTAAAGGTGAATTTGATAAAAGAAACGTTAAAGTGCTGGCTTTGAGTGTTGATTCTGCCGAGTCTCATAAAGGCTGGATTAAGGATATTAATGAAACTCAAAATACAAATGTGGAGTTTCCGATCATTGCTGATGAAGACAAGAAGATCGCTGATCTTTATGATATGATTCATCCTAACGCCTCGGAAACGCTAACCGTTCGTTCACTTTTTGTGATCTCTCCAGATAAAAAAGTTAAACTTATGCTAACTTATCCTGCGTCCACTGGACGTAATTTCAATGAAGTATTGAGAGTTATTGATTCCTTACAGTTGACTGCAAAGTACAGCGTTGCAACACCTGCAGATTGGAATGACGGTGATGATGTCGTAGTTATGAACAGTATTAAAACTGAGGATATTCCGGAAAGGTTTCCAAAAGGTCATAAGGTAATCAAGCCTTATCTTCGTACCACACCTCAACCGAATAAATAATGTAAAGCCTCCCGAAATGCATTCAGGAGGCTTTTTGCTTTAGAAGTTATTATCCATATTGAGTCTGTATCTTTTCAAGAATCTGTTTTAGGTAAACACTCAAATCTGTCTGATGGTTATCAGTAGCCATCTTATCTAAACTAGCCAGTACCTGCACTCCAATTTTAAACTCCCTGCCGTATGAATTTCTTCTTCTAGAATCCAGCGATGCGATATAAGATAGTTCATCGCCTATAAATGCTGCCGTATTTCGCGACAACGTATTGGCAGTTTTACTTTCTTTTACAGCATATAGATTATTAACTGTGTAAACTTTTATCAGCGTGTCTTCAATTGAATAAATCTTATAAGGAAGTTGCTTTACAGCCTTATTCATCAGCTGCTTAGCTTTATCAGGTTTCCCTTCTTCTAATAAATTTACACTGAGGTTGTTCATGTACTTTGCTGTCATACCGGCAATTCTTCTACTCTCAGGATCTTGATATTTAGCAGATTTGAAACCTTGGAAATCCAGTTTTTGTATCATGTTGTCATACATTACGTCAGTGTTGGTCTGTCCCTCCATTGTAAATTCCTTATCAGGAACAGAAGATTTAACAGGTAATAGTCTGTAAGCATAACCTTCAAGATATAAGTATTTCTCAAGACCTATATAGCTGTCGGTACTGATACTGGTTCCGAAATAAATTGGCCGCTCCCAGTTGTTACTAACCAGGATATCAAAGATTGCCAAGTTGGCTTTTAATACTACATTTTCTCTATATGTCCATTCTATTGTGGACGCTATTTTTGCTATGTCCTTTACCGCTAACGTCTTCGTTTTAATTATCTGGGCGGGATCAATAGTCAGCTTAAGCTTTTTAGTAGGCAAAAAATTCTCCATGCTACCATCAGGGAGTTGGACTTTGTCTTCGGGAGCATCTGAAGTCATGACTGCTAAGATGTCCTTTAATTCTACACTATCAGTAAAGCCATATTCCATGTATGGCATCCATTCTCTGATGCCTTTGATATATTTTTTTGGGTCGGATCTGATTGGCAATGGGGCAGATTTACCAGACTGTTTCAACATTTGTTCGATATAATTGCCATCCGATAGATATTGAATATTTACTACCCGTACATCAGTGCGGTAATCTTCAACCTCCTGTACATACCAAAGCGGAAAGGTATCGTTATCTGCATTTGTAAATAGAATGGCATTTGGTGCGCAAGAGTTTAAATAATTTTTAGCCCAGTCTAGCGCAGTTGTCCTATCAGAGCGGTTATGCTCGTCCCAGCCTTCTGCTCCCATGAGGAATGGTACTGCAAACAAACAGGTTAAAGATGCCATTGCAAGACTTAATTTTGGCATATTTAGCTTTGATAGAAAGGATTCAACGCCAAGTACACCAAGACCAATAAAGATTGCGAACGCATAAAATGAACCCACATAAGCGTAGTCTCGTTCCCTAACCTGCATAGGATCCTGATTTAGATAAACTATTATTGCGAGTCCTGTAAAGGCGAATAATGTTGCGACAATTGCTAGGTCGTTGCGGTTTTTACGGTATAGAAAAATGATACCGATGATTCCCAAAGCCAAAGGGAGACCGTAGAATTTGTTGTGACCTTCATTATTAATTATGCTGGGAGGTAGTTTGCTTTGGTTTCCCAATCTGATGGCATCTAAGGGTTTAATGCCTGATGTCCAGTTTCCATCATTTGAGGGACCATACGATTGAATGTCATTCTGTCTTCCTACAAAGTTCCAGAAGAAGTAACGCCAGTACATAAAACCCAGTTGATAGCTAGTGAAGAAGCTTAGGTTTTGAAAAAAAGTTGGTGTTCGTCCTAGTTCCAGATGCAACCAATTTTTGTAGAATTCACTATGATTTGGCTTTTGACTATAGGTTCTTGGAAAAAGGAGGTTTTTGTCAAATTCAGGTTTGGAAGTTTTACCAGATATTTCGTAGGATTTCTCACCTTTCCTATATTCGATTCCAGTTTCTTTATAGTTGACTACATCTGCATCGAATGTTTGGCCGTAAAGCAGGGGAGTATCTCCGTAATTAGTACGTCCGAGATATTTATAAAGAGACATAGCATTGTCTGGATTAGATAGGTTTAAGGTGGTTTTTGCATTCGCTCTTATAATAATTAGGAAATAGGAACTAAATCCGAAAATTACGAAGGTCA
>JACMPF010000225.1 GCA_014377665.1 Pedobacter sp.
AGATTTAAACAAGGTGCAGATGGAATGTTTTATTGTGGAATAGATCCCGATTTTAATGTGATACCGTTAATTATGAAACATTTCAAGGATCGTTATGCAGATCAAAAATGGGTAATCTATGACCTGAAAAGACATTACGGTGTATTTTATGATCTGGAAAAAATGGAGGAAATCTATTTAAGTGAGGAAGATCAAAGGAAGCTAAATGATCCGCAGAAAGAGTTAGTATCAGAAAAAGAAGGAATGTATTCAGATCTATGGATCAATTACTTTAAGAGCACAAACATTGTAGCACGGAAAAATAGGAAACTTCATATGCAGCATGTGCCAAAAAGATATTGGAAATATCTTACTGAAAAGCAAGGCATTTGATATTTTATCTTGTAAATTGCTAGCATGAAATTAAGTGTATTGGTACTCATAACAGCCTTTTCGGTTGCTTTATCAATTGGTCTTGTCAATTTTTATTTCCAGCACAGCTGGTATTTTATGTTGATCTCTTTCGGAGTATCATTCTTTACTAGTTTTATTGTTTTTTATTATCTGCTCGAAAAGTATATCTACTCAAAGGTTGTTTTGATCTATAAAATGATCCACAATCTTAAACTCGGGAAAGACTTAAAGGATGCGCTTGGTGAATATGTGAGTTCTGACCCTATTAATGACGTGGAGCAGGAAGTGAAAGAATGGGCAGGAGCTAAAAAACGAGAGATTGACGTTTTGAAAAAACAAGAGCAATTCAGGAGGGAATTTCTATCCAATGTATCTCACGAATTTAAAACACCATTGTTTGCTATACAGGGGTATATTGATACGCTCCAAGATTGCCTTGTTGACGATCCCGAAATGGCGACAAAATTCTTAAAAAAGGCTGCAAATAATGTTGAACGTTTAAGTTATCTAATTAACGATCTTGATTCCATTTCTAAATTAGAAACCGGAGAGATCCCAATTAACTTTCAGAAATTTGATTTTGTTGGCTTAGCGAAAGAGGTAATGGAAGGCCTGGAAGACAATGCAAGAAATAAAAACATTAAGCTTTCCTTCAAAGAGAAGTATACTTCGCCTGCATATGTTAAGGCCGATCGTGAAAAAATAAGGCAGGTGATGATTAACCTGGTGCAAAACTCATTGAAATATGGGAGGACAAACGGTTCAACTGCTATTAAAATATTTGAACTTCATGACCAATTTTTGATAGAAGTTACCGACGATGGAATTGGTATTGAGGAGAAGCATTTACCTAGGTTATTTGAAAGATTCTACCGAATTGACTCGCATAGATCAAGAGAAGAAGGTGGGACTGGGCTTGGACTCGCAATTGTAAAACACATTTTAGAAGCACATCAGCAAATAATCTCAGTACGAAGCACTTTGCAAATTGGGACAACATTTGCTTTCACATTGGAAAAGATCAATTAAGTACATTAAGATAATCAAAAAACCTTAACACTTAACATTAAGTTAACATTGTACGCCTACTTTTGTACCATATTATATTTAATAAGATGAACAGCATTTTCAATTTCTTCACTCCAAAGGATAAAAAGTTTCAACCGCTATTCGAGCAGGCAGGAAGTAACGTCTTGAAAATTTCAGAAGCTTTATTGTTAGCGCTAACCGCGTCTGACATGGAAAAAAGAAAAGAACACATTAAAGAAATCGAGCGACTGGAGCATGTTGGTGACGATATTACCCATTCCATCTTTCTTGAGCTGAGTAAAAACTTCATTACCCCGTTTGATAGGGAAGATATCCATGCGCTGGCTAGCGCAGTTGATGACATTGCAGATTACATCCACGCTTCTGCGACAAACATCGAGTTATACAACATTACCAACATAGGTGATGCAATGATCAAACTTGCAGAGCTTTTAGTAGAAATGTGTACGGATTTAGACAAAGCGATAAAAGAACTAAGGAGTTTCAAAAATATCCGCGTTATCGCTGATGCATGTGTAAGGATCAACAGCGGCGAAAATCAGGCTGATTATGTTTGTAACTTAGCAGTCGCCCGTCTATTTGAATTTGAAACAAACGCGATCGAATTGATCAAACAAAAAGAACTTCTTCAAACACTAGAGATGGCTACAGATAAATGTGAGGATGCGGCCAATGTGTTAGAGTCTATTTTGGTTAAGAACGCTTAAAACATTTAAAAATGGTAACTACCTTACTGGTTGTTGTAATTGTTTTAGCAATTGCTTTCGATTATATCAACGGCTTTCATGATGCGGCCAATTCAATAGCAACTATAGTTTCAACAAAAGTATTATCGCCCTTTCAGGCTGTACTTTGGGCAGCATTATTCAACTTTGCTGCATATTTCTATTTCACAGATCATAAAGTAGCTAATACAATAGCCAAAACGGTAGTGGAGAATTTCATAACGTTAGAAGTTATTCTGGCCGGTTTGATCGCTGCGATCATGTGGAACTTATTTACTTGGTGGTTTGGAATTCCTTCCAGCTCATCGCATACTTTGATTGGGGGGTTCGCTGGTGCCGGTATGGCCAAGGCCGCTTCCTTAGGCGTTAATGTGATGACAGCTATCAACCTTGCCCCTATATTGAAAGTTGTTGCTTTTATTGTACTGGCTCCAGTCATTGGTATGGCCATTTCAATGATTATTTCAATTATCATACTTCATATTTCGAAGAATGCAAGACCATCAGTAGCAGAAAAATGGTTCAAGAGGCTTCAATTGGTTTCTTCAGCCGCATTGAGCTTTACCCATGGTGGTAATGATGCACAAAAAGTTATGGGTATTATTTATGTAGCTATGGTAGCCTCAAATGTGCTTACTACTGGTGACCCAATGCCGGAATGGATTCCTATTTCCTGCTACGCAGCTATTGCCTTAGGCACGATGAGTGGAGGATGGAAAATCGTTAAAACTATGGGTTCAAAGATTACTAAAGTGAATGCTTTTGAAGGTGTCGCAGCAGAATCTGCCGGTGCAGTTACCCTAGGGATTACGGAGCACTTTGGAATTCCTGTTTCAACAACACATACCATTACAGGATCAATTGTCGGCGTTGGCCTTTTGAAAAGGGTTTCAGCGGTACGATGGGGTGTAACCGTAAGCCTTTTATGGGCATGGGTATTAACTATCCCAGTTTCGGCTACACTTGCTGCTATCATCTTCAGCTTTATCCACCTGTTTTTCTAAAAGTCAATCCTAAAACTAATTTTTGCATTTGCAAGCTGGGGTTGTAACCATCTCGGGCCTTCTTTCATCAATCGTATTGCTTCTTTATCGTACTTACTGGAAATGCCCGACACTACTTTAATATTTTGGGCAAGTCCTGCAGTGTCAATAATGAAGCTTAATTCAACTGATTTCCCCACCCTTGGTTGACCTTTGAATTTATTATTGTTATTAAGATACATGAAGTAATGATCCCAACCCTCTATGGGGTGAGACTTTGACGGTGCACCAGAATTATTCTGAATGTTTAATCCCGCCACCTTCCCCTGCAGCAGTTGCTCAACATTGCCAACAGGAACATCCACTACTTCTTTACCGGAGACAATGTATGAAGATCCGGTGGTCTGTTCTTTGGTTCTATTGACGTAGCCTCTAATCACAACTTCCTCATTTAAGATATTTGAAGTTTCCTTAAGAGCTATTGTAAGCGGCTGATTGGATTTAATCCGCAATACCTGTGTATCATACGAGACATAACTTATTGTTATAGTCGAATCTACTATCGAGTCATCCTTTTTGAATGAAAACAGACCGTTCGCATCAACGCTGGCTACTACCTTAAGTAATCCTTTTGAATCTCTTGCTGAAACATAGGCACCAACCATTGGGCTTCCTGTAGCTTCATCCACCACCTTACCCGAAACGATATCCGAACGCTGCGAATTCTGCATAACTACAGCGCTAGCAGAAAATGCAGAAGCTCTACTGCTTGCAATTTTTTCTTCGACATCTGCCTGCTTAGGAACAGCAACCCTGGATTGAGAAGCTGTTGCATCAGGTGCAGAAAGAACAACCTTAGCTTTTCTAGTTCGTGCAATAGCTTCTTCTTTCGGTAAAGAAAATACTTCTTGCATAACTGCTTTTGAAAGGCCGCTATCTTGGTCTTTCTTAGGGGCAATAGACACTTCGACTTTTTTAGAAGAATTCAAAGCTTTATCGTAATTCACCTGATTCATCCAATACACGATACCTACTGTGATAAACAAAACAGCGGCAGCTGAGCCAATACTGAGTCTCTGCCAGGTAATGACAGACTGCTTCTTTATAATTTGATGTTGATTAATGCGGTCTCTGAGTTGCTTTTGCAGTAAAGAAATAGATTCCAGGGAACGTTTTGGAGAAGCACTCAGACCCGTCAATGCTTCTGCAACGAATGGATCTTCAAGCGCTTCGCGCTCCACCCTATTCATGGTCTTTGCATCCAACTTACCGTCAAGGTAGTCTTCTAAAACATCTATATTTAACCAATCGTTATTCACCACTATTCTTTTCTATACAAATCTTCAAGTTTCTTTTCCCGTTCTGAATATAGCTTTTTACTTTAAGCATATCGTATCCGGTCATATCCGCGACTTCCTTATAACATTTTTCCTGCAAATAAAATAGATCTACAGTGATTCTCTGTTCCTGAGGGAGCTTCTCCATACACTTCTCCATAACGGAAAGCTTACTTTCTTTTGTATCATCCATATCTAGATGCACAAAGTCTGTGTTTTCCACAAATGTATCTTCTAAAGATACGGTTTCATGTTTGGCATTTTTACGAATTGCCATCAGACAATGATTGCGAGTGAGCACGTGAAGCCAGCTTTTGAAATTCTGAACTTCATGAACTTTTAACTTCAGAATAAGCTCTTCAAAAATCTGCATCACAGCATCTTTACTTAACTCCTCGTCTTTCAGGTAG
>JACMPF010000226.1 GCA_014377665.1 Pedobacter sp.
TATTATTTTGATATCATAAATTACGTTAAAAGAATCGAAATTTCCAAACGCTTTTCTTCCAGCGTAGAAAGACTTCCTTCAGTTGATAAAAATTTATCTTATTTTTGATCTAATCAATCTAAATCACTTTGGCTAAAATCAAAAAGAATTCTCATAGAGTGCTTTACAGGAAGTATTCATCTAACATAAAATATGTAATGATGTTACTTTCGGTCTTTATCATTACCGCTTTTCTACCAAAACAACCCCGCTTCAGATACGAGTTTGAAAAAGGCGAAACCTGGAAAAATAAAGATCTGGTATCTCCATTCAGTTTTGCCATCTTGAAAACTACAACCCAGATTGAGCAGGATAGGAAAGAAGCCTTAGCAAATATTTTACCGGTATACACACTCAATACGGGCTTGATCCAAGGCGTTGAAGAAGCTTACTTAAGTGAATTCGATGTGAAATGGCGCGCGAGTGGCTTGCCAGACAACGAAAAGGATGCTTATAAAAATTCCTCTTTAAAGCTGCTCAAATCGATTTATTCCAAAGGAATCATTGCGTTAGACGTCAAACAGCAAAAAGGAAATAAGAACTATGATTTTTCTCTATTGCAAAATAACGTAAGCAAAACCCTTAATTCTGCAGATGTATTTACTGTTCAAACAGGTCTTGATTATTATAAAAACATCTTTACAGCTATAAGCCTCAAAGTTAAAGACCTGGTTTTAACTCTTGTTGAAGATCATCTTCGGGCTAACATTATTTTCGATGAAAATATGACATTAATGCTGCAGGAAAATGCGGTCAATAGTCTTTCCACCACAAGAGGGATGGTTCAAAAAGGAGAGCTCATCATCGCAAAGAATAATGTAATTGATGATGAGATCTATCAGAAGCTTCAGTCTTTCAAAGAAATATATGAGGCACAAACCAAAACAATAGGAAACAGCAAGCTCGTCTATTTTGGACAGATTCTTCTTGTCGGATTTATTGTGAGTTTACTAATGGTGTTTTTAAAGCTTTTCAGGAAGGATATTTTCGCAGACAATAGGCAACTGACGCTAATCTTACTGGTAACCACTACCATGTTACTTTCTTTAACTTGGGCTATTAAGTTGAATTTGCCAAGCTTGTATTATATACCTTTCTGCATTGTCCCTATAATCATAAGAATTCTGTTTGATACCCGGCTTGCACTCTACCTGCATTTATTAGTAATTCTGATCGCCGGGTTTTTTGTTCCAAATAGTTTTGAGTTTGTGTTTTATCAAACCACAGCGGGTATGGTTGCCATTTATAGCATTAGAAACCTGATCAAGAGAGAGCAGTTATTGCTGTCAGCGTTATTTATCTTATCTGCATACTTTATCTCATTTGTCGGTATTGCCTTATTAAGGGAAGGATCCATTACAAGCATCGAATGGGGCAACTTTGTGCCGTTTGTTGTCAGCGTGTTGCTCTCCCTGCTTGCCTATCCATTGATTTATGCTTTTGAAAGAATGTTTGGAATTACTTCGGATATTGCGCTTATAGAATTGACCAACACTAATAATAAGTTGCTCAGGGAACTTGCATTCAAAGCGCCTGGCACATTTCAGCATTCTTTACAAGTAGCAAATTTAGCGGAAGCAGCCATCTTTAAGATTGGCGGAAATTCACTATTGGTTAGAGCAGGAGCACTGTATCATGACATTGGGAAGATTGAAAACCCTCAATACTTTATAGAGAATCAAAATACGGCAGTTAGTCCGCATGATAAGCTTCCTTACGAGCAAAGTGCTCAGATCATCATTAAGCATGTCCACAAGGGGATAGAAATTACCAGAAAAAATCAATTGCCTGAGAGCGTGATTGACTTCATCAGAACTCACCATGGAAATACAAGGGTTGATTATTTCTATCAATCGTTTCTTAAAAACTCACCTGAAAAGTTTGTTGATGAGAATATTTTCCGTTATCCTGGTCCGATTCCTTTTTCAAAAGAAACCGGCGTGTTAATGTTGGCAGATTCGGTAGAAGCGGCCTCTAGAAGTCTGAAGAATCCGGATGCTCAAAGTATAAATGCACTTGTTGAAAGGATCATTGACTACAAACTGGAGCAAGACCAGTTAGATAATTGCGATATTACATTAAAAGATATCGAAACTATAAAGCTGATATTCAAGACTATGCTTATGAGCATTTATCATGTCCGCATAGATTATCATCAAACGCTGTAATTTTTTTTTGCAAACATAGATGAATTGCTATATTTGCAACCTCAAAAGGGA
>JACMPF010000037.1 GCA_014377665.1 Pedobacter sp.
AAAACACATCTACTCTATTTTGGCCAATCCCAGGTGCTCAAGTCATCGCTCCAGGCTATACCGATAGATGCGTTTTTATCAAAATCTCCTTCCTCTTCCGTTTTAGGGCCTGAAGCGTGAAAAAACATTACATATTTTCCAAAGCGCTTATTCTTCTTAAGGTTAATTACCGTTCCTGCGGTAATTCTGCCTTTGGCCCAAGACCAGTTGTTTTGTCCGAGGGTAATCAACGGCCCCCAGTCTTGCCAAGTTTTTAAATCTTTGGACTTCTTGATCCCAATGCCGTTTTTAAGAGAATGAATCAAAACATATTCCTTATTCTCGTAAAGTACACAAGCATTTTCTCCGGATTCTGTGTAGCCAAAGAAGTTCCATTTCCGCAAATCATAACTGTAAGACATGCTTACGCCATTTTGCTTATAAAAGCACCACCATTTGCCAGGTTCGCTTTCATCTTCCAATAAATATGGATCAATCATTCTTCCCATGTCATTAAAGGAAACTCTGGGACCTTTAACTTTCATAATTTCTGGAGTACTCCAATGTTCTAAATCTTTGCTGCGGGTTAAATATATGCGGGCATCTCCAGTTCCAAACCGAGGCATTTCACCTACCTTATAATTGGGGCGAGGGTAGGTTTGTAAACATAAAACCCATTCGTTATTAAACCTTACGACGTTCCCTGGACTTGAAAAATCCAAAGTCATATCTCGTGGCGTAATGATTTTAAGAGGTGACCAGTTTTTCAAGTCTTTGGATTTACGCATGGCGGTGTAAGAGTATACATGACCTTCTTCGGTACGTATCAAGGTGAAAAACAGATACATCGTATTGTTGTGGTATAAAACTGCCGGGTCACGGAAAGCTGTTTTCTCATCACCCTTAAAAATAATAGGAGATTTGAGGTTTTTTAAGATTGTTCTTTGAGGATAACAAAGTGTGGAGCCCAATAATAACAGTATAAAAAACAGATACTTTGAAGGTTTATTCATGTGAAAACTTAATAGGTAATGCAATTTGAAGATTTATTGGCTAATATCCAATTCGAATCGGATTGGTCGCATTGTCAACATGCCGTCTGTATCTTCATTCCACATTTTTCATTACTTAAGCGAAAATACTTTTACATTTTTACAGTAATGTCACCGAAGAAGAAACGGTCGAGACTATGTTGGCTATAGAAAGATATTTGCCCTTAGTTTTATCCCTGTCGAAAATAGGTTGCGATTTACAAGTCTTTTTCCTAAATTCGTCAGAGACAGGGTAACTTGTCTACACAAGACACCAAATGATTATCGTATGAACCGGAGGCTTATTTACTTAATGCTGGCGTTGCTAATTATTGTATACATTATACAGTCATGTAATAATTCACCTACTCCGCAAAATGCAGAAGAAGAATTACCTGATAGCATCAGCTATAATTACCATGTAAGGCCAATCCTTTCCGATAAATGTTTTACCTGCCACGGACCGGATGCCAATAAAAGGGAAGCGGGATTAAGATTAGATCTTCCTGAGGAAGCCTTTAAAGCATTAAAGGATAATCCATCCGCCCATGCGCTAGTCCCTTTCAAACCTTCGACATCTGAGGTTTTTCTTAGGATCTCATCGAAAGATTCTGCGGTAATGATGCCTCCAAAATCTTCAAACCTAAAATTAACCACTTACGAGATCGCTTTGCTTGAAAAATGGATTAAACAAGGCGCCAAATATGAAAAGCACTGGGCTTTTGTACCTCCTGTTTCACCGCCAATACCAAAGGTTTTAAAGGCTGACTGGGCAAAAAACGAGATCGATTATTTCGTTCTTAAAATGCTGGAGCAGAAACATCTGGAGCCTAATAAAGAGGCAGATAAAGAAAGATTATTGAAACGATTAAGCTTTGATCTAACGGGGCTGCCGCCAAGTATCCCGATGATGGATCAATTCCTGGCAGATAACAGCAGCAAAGCATATGATAAAATAATTGACCAATTACTGCAAAGTCCTGCATACGGTGAAAAAATGACCCTTCATTGGTTAGATATTGCTCGCTTTGCTGATTCTCATGGTTACCAGGACGATAATTACCGTTCTCAATGGCCTTGGCGCGACTGGGTAATTCATGCCTTCAATGAGAATATGCCCTATGATCAGTTTATAAGTTGGCAACTTGCCGGTGATCTTATGCCAAATTCCACTAAAGAACAATTACTGGCAACTGGTTTCAATCGGAACCATAAGATTACAGAAGAGGGTGGTGTTGTTGATGAAGAATATAGGGTTGAATATGTAACCGATCGTACCAATACATTTGGAAAGGCCATTATTGGCGTAACATTAGAGTGCGCTCATTGTCACGATCATAAATACGACCCTTTCTCTCAAAAAGAATATTACCAGGTGTTTGCATTTTTTAACAACGTAAAAGAAGTAGGAATTGAAGGCGTTGTTGGAGGCCCGGAAACATATGCCAAGAAACCACTGATGGTGATCAGTAATGATGACGTGAAAAACATCCTAAGCTTTGTAAATAAGCAGGACACTAGCAGATTAATTGTTTCAGTTATGGGTGATCAGGATACTCTTAGAAAAACCTATGTACTTAATAGGGGTGGTTACGATGCCCATGGTGAAGAAGTCACAGCAGGTACTCCTAAAGCCCTTTTAAGTTTTAGCGACAAATATCCTAAGAATAGACTTGGGCTAAGCCAGTGGCTTTTTGATAAACAAAATCCGCTTACTGCAAGGGTTTTTGTTAACCAGATCTGGCAGGAGATATTTGGTAGAGGAATAGTGAAAACCTCTGGAGATTTTGGAATGCAAGGCGAACTGCCAAGCCATCCTGAATTGCTGGATTGGCTTGCAGTTGATTTTATGAATCACAAATGGGATATAAAACGCCTCATGAAACAAATTGTTAGCTCTGCCACCTATCGTCAGTCAGCCGTTATTTCCCCAGAAATGCTCAAGGCTGATCCAGATAACGTATTTATGGCTAGATCTTCCCGATATCGAGTGCCTGCAGAGATCGTTAAAGATGTGGTGCTGGCCAGCAGTGGTCTACTCGATAGAACCATAGGTGGGCCTAGTGTTAAGGCATATCAACCGGCGGGTTTATGGGAAGGTGCTACATCTGGCCGCGGTCAGCTTGCTACTTACATTCAGGATCATGGCACAAGTCTTTACCGCAGGGGAATGTACAATTTTATCAAACGCACAGTACCACCACCTAATATGGGAATATTTGATGCCAGCAACAGAGATCAGTGTGAGGTTAGAAGAAACAAGACCAACACGCCGCTTCAGGCATTGGTAATGCTTAATGATCCTACAGTTTTGGAGGCTTCTCGTGTACTTGCAGGAAATTTATTAGAAGAAAAGGGAACAACTGATGCCATGCTTTCTAAAGCTTTTCGACTTATTGTTTGTCGCATGCCAAGCGATAAAGAAAAGCAAGTACTTAGTACCTATTATGCAGATCAGCTAAAAGTATATTCAAAAAACCAGCAGGATGCCGCTAAGGTGATTGCCGTTGGCGAATATCCTATGAATGATAAGGTGAACAAAATAAATTTGGCTGCCATGATGGAGGTCGTTACGGCTATATACAACCTGGAAGAAACCATTACAAGATCTTAACTATGGAGAAGAATTTTTTAGAACATGGGTTAAACTTTAACAGAAGGCGCTTTTTATCAAAGTTAAGTCTTGGTCTTGGTAGCGTTGCGCTCGGCTCATTGCTGATTCCTGATCTGTTTACTTCGGCAATGGATGAGGCCGGTTTGCCCCCTGGAATTCCTGATTTTGCACCTAAAGCCAAGCGCGTTATTTACCTTTTTCAAAACGGCGCACCCTCACAGCTTGAAAGCTTTGATTATAAGCCAAAGCTAAGAGAAATGATGGGACAGGAGCTACCGGCATCTGTAAGAGCTGGTCAGCGATTAACTGGCATGACAGCCAATCAGGCATCATTTCCATTGGTTGGGTCATTTTACGATTTTAAACAATATGGACAGTCAAGAGCATGGATAAGTGACCTCTTTCCGCATACCGCAAAAGTAGTAGATGACATTTGCATCATCCGCTCTATGCACACTGAGGCTATTAATCATGATCCCGCATTAACCTTCTTTCAAACAGGAGCGCAACAGGGCAACAGGCCAAGTATGGGCGCATGGTTAAGCTATGGTCTGGGTAGCGAGAATAAAAATTTACCTGCCTTTACTGTGTTGTTGTCTCGTGGTAAAGGTAACGGTCAGGGTGTTTATTCCAAACTGTGGACCAACGGATTTCTAGATTCCACGCATCAAGGTGTACAGTTCAGTGCTGGTGAGGATCCCGTATTGTATCTTAAAGATCCCGACGGGCTAAACCGTTTTGAACGCAGGAAGATGCTAGATAAGCTGGCAGAAATGAATTCGATATCATACAAGGAGTTTGGTGATCCTGAAATAAACGCCAAAGTACAGCAGTATGAAATGGCTTACAGAATGCAGACAGCTGTTCCGGAAATTACAGACGTTTCCAAAGAACCGGATGATATTATAAAAATGTACGGGTCAGACTGCCTTGTGCCTGGAACTTTTTCCGCCAACTGTCTTCTAGCTCGTAAACTCAGTGAAAACGGTGTCCGTTTTGTTCAACTCTATCACCAAGGCTGGGATCAGCACGGTAATTTACCCAACGAAATGGCCGGACAAGCTAAAGATGTTGATCAGGCCTCGGCTGCATTGATAACTGACTTAAAGCAGAGGGGGTTATTGGACGAAACATTAGTTATCTGGGGAGGAGAGTTTGGAAGAACCAATTATAGTCAGGGAGCCATGACTAAAGAAAACTATGGACGTGATCATCATCCGCGTTGTTTCAGTATTTGGATGGCTGGGGGGGGAATTAAACCCGGAGTATATGGTGAAACCGATGAATTCGGTTACAATGTAATCAAAGATCCTGTACACGTACACGATTTTCAGGCTACCGTATTACACCAGTTAGGGTTAAACCACGAAAAACTGATTTTTAAACATTTAGGACGCCGATATAGATTAACTGATGTATCTGGAAAAGTTATAAAGGACATTATTGCATAATATGGAAAGAAGAACTTTTATCAAAAGCGCTACCGTTGTTTCGGCAAGTTTTTTTATTGCTAAAGACATGCTGGCAAAGCCGAAAGGACCAGTGTACGGGCACAACAAAATGAAATACAGTATGGATACCAAATGGGGGCAATTGAATCCCTCGTTAAATCCTGTGAATGATTGCCATGAAATGGTTCAGGATGGCAAAGGGCGCATTATTTTACTTACTAATGAAACCAAAAATAACGTCCTGATTTATAATAAATCAGGTAAGCTACTCGAATCCTGGGGGCATGATTTTCCAGGTGGACATGGACTTACGCTATCCAAAGAAAATGGTAAAGAATACCTTTTTATAACAGATACGAATCGCCACCAGGTTTATAAAACTACGCTGGATGGAAAAGTGATCATGACCATCAATTGTCCGATGGAAACAGGTCTTTATAAAAAAATAGAGGAATTTGTTCCTACAGAAACTGCAGTTGCAGAAGATGGTAGCTTCTTTATTGCCGATGGGTATGGTCAACAATACGTATTTCATTATAGCGCAGATGGTAAACTGATCAGTCATTTTGGCGGGCGGGGTGAAGAAACCAAAAACCTTGACAACGCTCATGGAGTGTGTATTGATAAACGTAAAGAAAAGCCAACTTTATTGGTTACAGACCGTACACGTAATTGCTTCAAAAGGTTTGATATGCAGGGTAACCTTTTGGAGGTGATTGCATTGCCCGGTGCCTGCGTTTGCAGGCCTGTAATCCATAAAGATCATCTATATGCAGCCGTATTGCGCTCGCCAGACCTAAATAAGGAAAATAGCGGCTTTGTAACTATTCTCGACAAAAATAACAAAGTCGTGTCTAACCTTGGAGGTACTGCGCCTGTATATAAAAATAATATTTTGCAACCTATGGCGCAGGCCGATAAAATCTTCGCTAACCCACATGACGTTTGCATAGATGATGACGAAAACATATATGTAGCGCAGTGGGCCTCAGGCAAAGTCTATCCATATAAATTTACCCGCGTATAGCATTCTATGAGATTGACCCTCAAAAGTTTTGCAGAAAATCTGTTAGTGGCTGCTGATGTGTTTATCGTTTTCCTGCTAATAGCTGGAAGCAGCGTTATTGTTCCGATGTGGCTAATGCCGATCGGCAGGATGCACCCTTTGTTACTCCATTTTCCAATCGTACTTCTGATGCTGGCTATGGTACTGGAGTATTTTAGATTCAAGTCCATTTATACTCAAGAACACCTCTATCAAAGCTTCGCATCGGGCCTTTTGCTTACTTCTGTAGTGTTTTCTGCTATAACGGTAATCATGGGATTATTCTTATCAAAAGAATCGGCATACGGAGGTTCTTTGCTTAACTGGCACAAATGGACTGGAGTTAGCGTGGTATTTCTCGGCTCATTGATCTATTGGTGTCGGAATGCTTTGTGGTATAAAGCTTCGGCAGCAAAAACCGGGGCGGTGTTGTTAACATTGGTGTTGATTATAACGGGCCATTATGGGGCCACACTAACGCATGGAGATAATTTTGTACTTGAACCGGTAAGTAAACCAAAAGCGATCCCTAAAGTCCCTATCGAACAAGCAATGGTGTTTGAGAATGTGATACTGCCTATCTTTACACAAAAATGTCTTAGTTGTCACAACCTTGAAAAAGCTAAAGGCGGATTGGTGCTAACAGATGCACAATCTGTTATAAAGGGAGGTAAAACCGGACCCCTATATGTGCCTGGTAATGCCCAGATGAGCCTGTTATTACAACGCATTCATCTTCCAATGGATGAAAAGAAACACATGCCTCCTAAAGATGAGGCGCAGTTGACTAACGATGAAATGGACATCCTTAAATTTTGGGTACAACAAAATGCAGAGTTGAAGAAGAAGGTACTGGAACTAGCAGATACTGATTCTTTAAGGATTCTTGCAGCAACATATCTTACTCCTATTGAAGCGATTATAGAGGAGGAAGAAGATTATGATTTCAGTGCTGCAAATGAAGAAGATGTTAAGAAGTTAAATAACAATTATCGTTCGGTATCGCCTTTGGCCAAAAACTCTCCTGCTTTATCGGTCACTATTTTTAATAAAGGAAGCTTTAAGTTAAGTGTGCTTAAAGAGCTGGAGCCTATTCGTAAGCAAATCATTTCTTTGAATTTAAGTGGTATGCCTGTATCTGATGAATACTTAAAGCAAATCAGTGAGTTTATAAACTTGAGAAAGCTTAATCTTAACTTTACGATGGTAAAGGGCGGCGGACTAAAATACCTTAAGAAGCTAGCATCTCTGCGTGCTTTGTCGCTTTCAGGTACCGATGTAACCTTCAAATTTGTTAATGAATATACAGCTAACAGCACTATCAAACGCCTAATTTTATGGGAAACAAAGCTTAATCCGGCAGAAATTAAACAATTGCAAAAGCAATACATTAAAATCCTCATAGTAGGAGGTTTTGATGGCATAGGTCAATTTTCATCTAAATTAAATCCACCAAAGCTTAATGTAGAATCCAGTCTATTTAAACAAGCTTTTAATTTGGAGTTAAAGCATGTTATTAAAGGGGTAGAGATTAGGTATACCTTAGATGGTTCCGATCCTGATAGTTTAAAAGCAATGCTTTATAAAAATCCTATCCCGGTGAGCACCAATATTGTACTCAAAATACGGAGTTATAAGAAAGGCTGGATCAGTAGTGATATGATTGAGTTTCCGTTGTATAAAAGCAGCTATAAACCAGATAGCATCAGCAACGTACTGCTTCCGGAAGAGAACCTCAACGGAGGAAGAGCACCTGCATTAATAGATGCTCAATTTGGTACTGTAAACATTTTTCAGGGCCGCTGGGCAGGGTATATCAAAAATAATATGGAAACCCTAATGCTCTTTAAGCAACCCGTTTTGGTACAGTCTGTAGGACTAAATGCCATCCGCCATTTAGAGAATAACGCTTTATTGCCGCAGGTGGTAGAAGTGTGGGGTGGGAAAGATTCAAGACACCTGAAACTGTTGGGAACAAATCATCCTACAGCGGCAAAGAAGGGAGATCAGCCATTGATAGTAACTATGGAGATACAGTTTAAACCCCAATTGCTGTCCTGCATTAAGCTGGTAGCAAAAACCATAAAGAAACTGCCTCAGTGGCATCCTGGTAAAGGAAATCCTCCAGTTTTGTTTGTAGATGAGATATTAATCAATTGAGGCTTTTGTTAGTTAACGAATTGCTATTTTTACTTAAGTGAAACCAAGCAAACTATTCCATCCAGGTTAAGAGCCCACTGTATGTAACATATCCTGCCGGAGATTCTGATTATTCCGGTGTGGTGGCAAATCGGACTGGCTAAATAAGCGTACGAAATGTTAATTATAAACTTAAAAGGATAAAAGAAATGAGTAATCACTATTAAAACGCTGACGACCTGCCCAATTTTTGCAATATCGCCGAATACCAAAAGGAGATGGCTGATAAATTTTTCTCTTATTATGGAGATGTATTTAAAGACAGTTATTTAACTGCGAAGGAAAAGTCATTAATTGCGAATGCTGTTGCTCATGCTGTCCATGTTGCCGCTGTAGTTTTGATGGTAAAGTACTATGTTTGTTGTAATTGATTATCTATGAAAAAAAATATCAACTGCGATCTTCAAACCTGTTTTATGTGCCGCCATACTTTGCCCGAATGGCATACAGCAATTGGTACCCACAAACGCAATTTTATTGCTAAAAAGGGTGAGGTAATTATTAAAGAAGGAGATCCAGTTACGGGCGTTTATTTTGTTACTTCTGGCAATGTAAAGGTTCATAAGCATTGGGGCGATAAAGAACTGATTTTACGTTTTGCAAATGATGGAGCAATTATCGGACATAGAGGAATAAGTTCTAAAACCGCTATATATCCAATCTCTGCTACAGCATTGGAAACTACTTCAATCTGTTATGTGGATATCGAATTTTTTAAAACTACGCTTAAGGTAAACCACGATTTTGCTTATTCTTTATTGATGTTTTATGCCGATGAACTCCAGACTTCGGAAAAAAAAATGCGTGAATTGGCTTTAATGTCAGTAAAATGCAGGTTAGCGGTTGCAATGTTAACTCTTCGGGATCAATTTGGAATAAATAGTGATGGTTTTTTGAATTTGCATTTAAGTCGTCAGGATTTGGCAGCATATACAGGAGCTACTTATGAAACGGTTTTTAGAACTATGAATGAGTTGCTTGCAGAAAAACTCATCCATGTAAAAGATAAAATGATTGGAATTTTAGATGAATCTGGTCTTCTGGATTTAAGTAACAAATAAGAAAATGTTAGGAATCGTTTTATGTGGTGGCCAAAGTTTACGCATGGGGGCAGACAAAGGTTTGTTAAGCCACCAAGGTAAGCTTTGGGCAAAATTGGCGAGCGATAAGTTTGAATCAGTAAAACTAACGGTAAAATTTTCCGTCAACCCATATCAGGAAGAAAAGTATGTCAATCACTTCGAGAAAACAAAGCTAATTATTGACCATCCGTCGCTTAATTTAAAAGGCCCATTGCTCGGTGTACTATCGGTACATTTAGCAAATCCTGATAAAGATTTATTTCTACTTGCCTGCGACCTGCTGCTCATGGAAAGTCGTATTTTAGAAAAACTTATCGAAGCTCAGGCTTCCAATCATTCATTCGAGGCTTATATTTTTAAGAAAGATGATTACCAGGAACCTTTGTGTGGGATTTACACCACAGCAGGTTTGAAAAAAATACTGAACATACTTGAACTAGGTAAATTAACAAAGCACAGTATGAAGTTTATCTTATCCAATTTGAATGTTTGCGAAATCAATGTGGAGGATAAAGATTACCATTGCTTTGAAAATTTTAACTATCAGGTCGAAATTAATGGATTATAGCAGTAGCAGTTGTGAATGGTCAATTTTTGAGAACTGGCTTTTACCGGCCTCACAAAGTGTACAACTATAGTTTTCTGGTAAGTCATCGAACGCCGTACCCGGATTGATGTTGTTTTCAGCTTCACCAAGTAACTCGTTATAAACCGTTAAGCAATTGGAGCACTGATGAAGCACTACATTATCTTTTGCAGAATTTTCTTCAGTTTTTGTTTTTATACTGATTTTGCTATTTTGAATACGGTTCTGGCGTTGTTTGTAAAACAGGTATACTGCTCTCCTAATTTGTTCAGGCAATATCAATCGTGGATTACCGCGACTAAATATTTCGCCTGTACGTTCATTTGGGTTAAAGTCTTTAGCGCATAAAATATCATAAACCGCGAAGAGTTTAATCGCCCATAAGTTGATGATGTAACGTTTCCTGATTAAGATACTACTGAAAATTTCACTTTTTTTACGGGTTTTAATTCCGAAACAAATGCCAAAAGTTCTGATGTCGTTTGCGCTTAAATATTTTACCAGAAAGTTTTTTAAGGCTAAACCTTCTAAACAGTTGTCTTCCACCTGAAAATTCAGTTCATTTGCTGCGTGTCGCATATTTAATTCAAACTCTTCCAGCAGGTCGTTCCACAGTTTTTTATCTTTTTCTTCAATTCCTTTTATGATAATGGTTTTCCATGAAGTGCAGCAAAGCTGGCCGAGCTTGGTATCTAAACACAACTGACACAAACGTTTTAAAAAAAAAACGTTAAATAATTCATCCCTACGGTAAATGCCCAACCAATATTTATTGTTGTAGCGGTTCAATCCTTCGTAATAGGGTAGGTTGAAAGAAGATAATTCTGCTCCGTTTTCAGCTGGTTTTAGCACAAAATCCGACTCTTCCAGCTGCGAAAAAAGTTCGTCTCCGCTGGCATTCTCATTATCAATAAACCGACTAGGATAATCGGTGATAATTTTTTCAATGGCTTTGGTCAGCTTTGCGACATGATTGGTATAGCAAAGCTGATCCCATTCATAAGTAATGTTAGTTTTAGGAAAACGGATAATTAAGTGCCAGTAATGTTCCGATTGCGATGAGGCAATCCAATTAATGTTTCCGGTTAGCATCGGCGTAAAACTTTGATTGCTATCACAAATGTTAACTTTCACTTTGGGCTGAAAGTCAATATCGTCCAATATATCTTTGTAAATACCACCAGTTAACCAGGTGCCACGTATAAAAATTTCTTCAGCCGGGTAGGAGCTAATGATATTTGGAGCAACATTTTTATCAACCTGATAATTCACACGAATCTTGTTCAGCTCAACTGTAAAAGTGTGCATATGATAACTTGGTACATCAACCAATAATTGCTGCCTAAGTCCAAAACGAACATATTGAATTCTTGCTTTACTTGCGGCGACAAGGATGTTGTACAAATTGCCGGGAGAAATAATTCCGCCAGGGAAGTTGATGACAATAGTTTCTTCCATGCTACGCGTCCATAAGGCCAAATTCGGCAACCGCTTTAGGAAAGTTCTTGTTTTCATGGCCCGTCCTGCATAGTTTTAAAAGTGCAAACCGCTGAATATTGGATAGGCGTTGCCATTGGCTTATGGAAATATCAACCTGTATTTCTGACGATTTTTCTTTAAGCATCTCCGGAAGTTGGACTATGTTATTCCATTCCGGATATTGATCTATAGAAAGGGGAGTTGCCGCCTGTCCGGTATATTGGGTAACAAGGGCGCCAAGGTAATTTCTGTAATGTTCTGTTTCGAATGCGGTACTTATAGGTAGTAATGCCAATTCAATTCTTTCGGTAGGATGAAACCGACCCCATTCGCCCAATTTTAGTTTAATGCCTGCCAGATCCATCTTAAATCGAACTACCATAGGTATACAGCGGACATTTTCCTCCATAAAGTCCTCCTCAAATTTAAAATATTCAATGCCTTTTAGATTAATAAATTCCGAGGGTTCGATTTCTGCTTTCATAATCATTTTAAATTTATTGCGCTTATATAACTTCGGGTGCTATTTTTAATATGTTCACAAAAGAATCAAGAATAGCTTTAACTTCCGGTCTGCAACTTCCACAGCCCATTCCGGCACCCGTTAGTTGGCAAAGTTGCAGGTGATCTTTACATCCATCTTTTATCTTATTGATTAAATTGCCTTCGCCAACATTATTGCAGCTACATACCATTTTACCAATAATTAGCTCAGCTGTTTTTCCACTTCGCAAAAGCTGAAGCCTTTTGTCGCTGAGTTCCATTTTGGTTTCAATGAGATTCCTAAATTCCAGGAACTCACTTTTATCGCCAATTAATATGGCGCCAACTAATTTATCGTTGTGGACGATGCATTTTTTATAATATCGTTTTGCTTTATCAATGAATGTAATTTCTTCGTATGTAGGGTCGTTTTCAGGCACTTCTGCCATTCCCAGTGAGCATAGTTCTAAACTTTGCATTTTAAGAATATTCATCAATAAACTGCCCTGATAAAATTTGGCAATATCCCCGCACACATATCGGGCAACAATATCTGCCTGTTGCTCTGCTGCTGCTGTGATGCCGTACATCTGGCCTTGGAATTCAGCAATTTCGCCAATGGCGTAAATATTTTCTTCGCTGGTCTTTAGGTATTCATTTACTACAACACCTCTTTTACATTCAATGCCTGAATCTTTTATCAGTTCAATATTGGGTACTGTTCCAATGGCAATAATCAGCGATTTACAATCGATTAGCAAACCACTTTTTAAGCGCACTCCCGCCAGGTCTTTTTCTCCAATTATCCGATCAATCTCATCATTATAAAAAATTTCGATGCCTTTGTTAGTTAGTTCTTCATGTAGTAACTGACTTCCTAAGCCATCAAGTTGCCTGCCCATTAGCCTAGATATCCTTTGGATAATCGTAACCTTAGAACCTGTTTCTGTTAGTGAAGAGGCCAGTTCAATACCTAGCAACCCACCTCCAACAATAACTACTTTTCCTTTGGTTACATCGGTATGTTTTTTAAAGCTGTCGGCATCATTACGGCTTCTCATGGTAAATACTCCCTTTAGCGAAGGAAGATCTTTGAGCATAAAAGCCCTGCTGCCAGTGGCTAAAAGCAGAATGTCGTAATGATGGATTTGTCCGTTACTATCCAGCACTGTTTTATCATTTTTATTGATTTTATCAATTCCTAAACCCCTATGAAGTTTAATTCTGTAATCAATTTCTTCGCTCTCGCTCATTTTGATGAGGTTATGCCAAGGTATACTGCCAATAATATAATCAGGTAACAAGACGCGGTTATAAAAAGGAAAATCTTCTTTGCTGAAGACTTCAATATCGTCTTCAATATTTAAAGCCCTGTAGCTTTTTACGAAGCCACAAGCCCCTGCTCCGGCACCAACTACAATGATTTTTTGACGGAGTTTCTTGTATAGCCTTATTTCTACAGCAGTGAACTTAAAATCAGGTTCTTTGCTTAAAGGATCAACAAGGTTGTTGGTGAGGTTATTTGCCCGATTTAAATCACTATTTAAAATCTTACCCCAATGCATCGGCATAAAAACAACACCGGGTTTTATATCTGCTGAAAATTTTGCTTTTAATCTCACATTTCCAGTTAAGCTAAGCATCTCTACAATGTCATTATTTTGAATGTTTCTTTTTTCCGCATCTGAGGGATGGATTTCAACAAAAGATTCGCTGATGTGTTGGTTCAGTTTATTTACTTTTCCGGTTTTGCTACGGGTGTGCCATTGGTCTCTTATTCTTCCTGTTGTTAAAATAAGCGGGTGGTTTAGCGTTAATGGCTCAGATTGATTTTGATCATCAAAAGATAAAATATTTGCTTTCTTATCTGGGGTATAAAACTTGTGATCTTCAAACAATCTGGCCGTTCCAGATGATTTTTCGTGTTTTGGATAAGGCCACTGAACTGCTCTTTTTTGTTTTAGGATCTTGTAATTCAATCCACTAATATCAATGTTCGTTCTTTCGGTTAATGCGGCATGTTCATCATATATTGCTGATGAATCCTTAAAATCAAATCCATCATAACCCATTTTCTTCGCAAAGCGACAAATAATTTCGGCATCTGGCAAAGCCTCGCCGGGAGCTTCTAACACTTTGCTTAAATAAGAAATGTATCGACCGGCATTCGTCATCGTGCCTTCCTTTTCAGCCCAGGCTGCTGCTGGTAATACTACATCGGCATATTTTAATGTTTCTATTTTGTTACTGATATCCTGAACAACAACAAATTTCGCTTTCCTTAAACCTTCTTCTGCTTTACGTACATCGGGCAAACTGATTAATGGATTGGTACATAAAATCCAGATGGCTTTGAGCTTTCCGGTATTCAGTTCATCAAACATTTCGGTAGCGGTAAGTCCGGGTTTATGCTGGATGGTTCCTAAAGGGATTTGCCAGAATTTTTCTACTTCATTGCGATGGCTTTCATCACTTAAATTTCGATGTGCCGGGAGCAAATTGCTCAATCCACCAACTTCTCTTCCGCCCATAGCATTCGGTTGACCGGTAAGGGAAAAAGGACCGCTACCAGGCTTTCCAATCTGCCCTGTAATTAAATTCAGGTTAATGAGTGATAGATTTTTGTTAGTACCCACAACGCTTTGATTAAGTCCCATAGACCACATGGTGATAAAGCTGGTTGAGTTGCCGATAAAAGATGCGGCCCGCCGAATATCGTTTTCATTGAGTCCACATATTTCGGCAGCCTGGGCTATTGAAGTTTCAAAAACCGTCGAATAGTATTTTACATAACCATTTGTATTTGTCGAAATAAAATTGAGGTCAATTTTACCGTCTTCAATTAAACACCTCCCCAATGCGTGATGCAGCGTAATATCTGTGCCCGGGTTAAGTTGTAAATGTACATCGGCCAACGAACAGGTTTGCGTTTTCCGTGGGTCGCTGACAATAATCTTAAGATTGGGATTCTTTGCTTTTGCCGCTTCAACGCGGCGCCATAGGATGGGGTGGCACCAAGCTGGGTTTGCGCCTGCAACGAAAATACAGTCCGTCAGTTCAATATCGTCATAGCTGATTGGAACAGTATCCTCTCCTAAGCTCATTTTATAAGCCACAACCGCACTGCTCATACATAAGCGGCTGTTGGTATCGATGTTATTGCTACCGATAAACCCTTTCATTAGCTTATTAACAACATAGTATTCTTCTGTTAAACATTGGCCACTGGCATAGAAAGCCACACTGTCTGGACCATGTTTTTCTATCAGCGCCTTAAAAACCAAGGCAGTGCGTTCCAAAGCTTTGTCCCAGCTCACCCGTTGCAAAGGCATGTTCTTATTGTAGCGCATTGCAGGATAAAGTAATCGATCGCTTTTATCGTTTGCCGTGTAATGTAAATTCATGCCCTTACTACAAAGCATTCCTTTATTTACGGGATGGTTTTTATCACCCTCAACCATAATTCTTTCCTGATTATCCTTGCTGAGTACAATGCCACAACCCACACCGCAGTAGCAGCAGGTTGTTGTATTATTGGCTAATGCGATGTTTTCGACCTTCAATTGAAATTCGGGAGTATAGTATAAATAATAATTTAATTTCCTGTTGCCAAGATTAGTTTCTCAATCTTTGCTTCTTTCTGTGCCATTACTGTTCTGAAAATAAAAACTGCAATGCCTATTGCGAGAATGATATAACCAAGTAGCGTGAAGGCTGCAGTGTAATCAATTAAATCTTTTTGAACAGTTTGGCCGTTTTCAATTACAGATTTTGTTAGATGACTGGCCTTAGATTTAAACATAAAAGCGATCAGCATGGCACCAATATTTCCTCCTGCGCCAACAATGCCGGCTACGCTACCAACGGCTAAGGGGTTAATGAATGGAACTAAACTATAAGTAGCACCATTAGCCATTTTTAAACTTAAACCGAAAACGAACATCATACAAATCGCCATTCCGATATTGCCTGATTTAGCAAACCAGATTAAGCCAACGCCTTCAATCAATAATAAAAATGAAAGTAAAAGTGTTTTACCATCAAAACCCCATACTTTGCCGATTTTATCAGCAACGATTCCGCCCAATGGTCTGGCGAAAATATTAATCCAACCAAAGATTCCAGCTACTAAGCCTGCAATGGCAAGAGTTGCTCCAAAAGAATCTGTAAAAAATATAGGGGCAAAATTGTCTACCGTTATTTCTACCCCAAAACACGCAGCATAAGCAATGGTTAGGATCCAAGTGCGATAATCTTGTGCAGCAATTAAAAAGCTGTTTTTAGTACTTTTAACCTTTTCATCTTTCAGGTTTTTGAAATCACCCATCGGACTATCCTGCGTGTAACGATGGTATAAAAAAGCACAAATTAATAGCATTACTCCAGGAAAAATCATTGCGAAACGCCAGCTATCTGCCGAACTGCAAAAGCCTAAAGCGGTTAATGCTGATGCGATTAAGGGCATAAAAACATTTGCTGCACCACCACCGGCATTACCAAACCCACCTGCGGTGGCATTAGCAGTGCCTTTAATGCTCGGTGCAAACATTATAGACGTATGAAATTGGGTAATTACAAAGGATGCACCAATTACCCCGATGGCTAATCTGAATAGTAAAAATGAGGTGTAAGATTGGCTGGTTCCGATTAGGAGGACAGGTATGGCGCAAAGTACCAAGAGCCAGGTGTAAATTACTTTTGGGCCAAATTTATCAATTAATCTTCCAATTAGTAAGCGGGCGAAAATGGTTGCTGAAACGGAAGCGATCTGAATGTTTCCAACCTGATCTTTCGTAAGGTGTAATTGCTCTCTTGCTATTTTCATTAGTGGAGCCATTCCAAACCACGCAAAAAAGCAAAAGAAGAAGGTGAGCCAGGTGATGTGAAATGTTTTCATCTGTACACCCTTCAATGAAAATATATTAAGTTTTTCTAACGGCTTATTTGTAGTTTGAGTGGTCATTTAGTCTATTTTTTAAAGTGATTTATGTTAAAACTTATAGCCTAAGCCAGCACCGATATTCCATTCTCCATTTTTGGCAGTCGTTTTCGCATTGTAATAAAGAGGTAGCTGAATGACTAAATGGTGAAAGGCAACAGTTAAACCAAAACCCAGGCTTGGGGTAAGTAAAGTGTTTTTGGTAGTTGGAGGTGCTACTTTTTCTTCTTTAATTCTTAATGAGGGAAGTAATCCTGCAGAAACTGAAAAAGGTTTTTTGTTCAACCTAATACTCGGACCAACACAATTAATATAGGCACCATGATCTATATGTCCCACTACAATGGTTCCATCGAATAAAGTAGCTTTTGTTTGCGCCTTAGCAGGTGATGAAAGCATGGCTATTGCAAGGCAGCTTATAAAAGCTACATATTTTTTGATTGTCATAAATTTTGGTTTTGGTTTTGTTTGTTTGATTAGAGGGTTGAAAGCGAGGTTTATTAAGGACTCACTGCTATGTAAACAGTTCCGTTCTCCACCTTTACAGGATAGGTCCTGATGGAGCATTCGTCCCCACTTAAGCACTCGCCAGTTTTTAATGAAAAATTCTTTTTATGAAAGGGGCAAGCTACCTTAGGTTCGTCTGTAAGTGTTCCAATCATGCCACGGCTTAGCGCCATTTGCTTTCGGTGCGGACATTCATTCTGGGTTGCGTACCATTCATTTCGTCTCGTAAAATAGAAGAGTGCAATTTGCTCCTCTCCATTTTTTACGCATACGCCT
>JACMPF010000227.1 GCA_014377665.1 Pedobacter sp.
TAAAAAAATAAACTAAATTTTATGGGTCTTTTTACAAAGAAGTCAATAACACAACTACTCGCCGATGCCTCTGAGTCTGAAAAGACTCTTAAGCGTACGCTGACAGCCGGTTCTCTAATTGCCTTGGGTATTGGTGCAATCATCGGTGCAGGTTTGTTTGTGAGAACAGCATCTGCCGCAGCTCAAAATGCGGGCTCATCTGTGACCATTGGTTTCATAGTAGCAGCTATAGGTTGCGCTTTGGCAGGACTATGCTATGCTGAACTTTCATCGTCCATTCCCATTTCAGGAAGTGCATATACTTACACCTATGCCACAATGGGTGAGTTGTTGGCTTGGGTAATTGGTTGGGATTTAGTACTTGAATATGCCGTAGGTGCTGCTACCGTTGGTATTGCCTGGAGTGAATACCTAAATAATTTGCTTGTCCATGTTTTTAATATGAGCCCCATACCCTATCAATGGTGTCACTCACCATTTGAGACCTCGGTAGGCGGTGTAAGTGGTATTATGAATGCCCCTGCATTATTTATCGTTGCAGCGTTGAGCTTATTATTAATCAGAGGAACTCAGGAATCAGCATTTGTTAATGGTATTATCGTGATTACCAAAGTTGCAATTGTAATTTTAATCATCATTTTTGGCTGGAACTTTATCAACCCAGTAAATCACACACCATACATCCCTGAAGCAACTACGTACACCGATACTGAGGGTATTACTCATAATTTCGGAGGTATATGGGGTATTCTAGGAGCCGCTGGTACCGTATTCTTTGCGTTTATTGGCTTTGATGCAGTAAGTACTGCAGCTCAAGAAACAAAAAATCCAAAAACTGCTATGCCTATTGGCATCCTTGGTTCATTAGCTATATGTACAGTTTTATATATCTTGTTTGCCCATGTCTTAACTGGTTTAGCTCCAGTTGAGTTCTTTAGAAACAACGGAAAAGAAGCATCTGTCGTAGCAGCTATACAAAACTTCATGCCGGGTTACGAATGGCTTGGAAAACTAGTTACCGTAGCCATCCTGGCTGGCTTCTCCTCAGTGATTTTGGTAATGCTTTTGGGGCAGAGTCGTGTCTTTTATTCGATGAGTAAAGACGGCCTGTTGCCGCGTGTATTCAGTGATCTCCACCCGAAATACAAAACACCATATAAAGCGAACTTAATAATATTGGTTTTGGTTGCAGCATTTGCTGCATTTGTTCCCGGCAATATTGTTGGTGACATGACCAGCATCGGTACATTGTTCGCCTTTATTCTTGTTTGCGCTGCCGTAATTGTATTGAGAAAAACTGAACCGAATCTTGTACGTGAATTCAAAACGCCTTGGGTTCCATTTCTTCCAATTTTAGGTATAGTAGTATGCCTGGCAATGATCCTTGGCTTGCACTGGACCAACTGGTTAAGACTAATTGGATGGTTGGCAATTGGTTTTGTAATTTATTTCGGTTACAGTAAAAAACATTCAAAACTTAACACTAAAGGCATAACGGTAGATCCTGTGGATCCTCCTGCTCCTAAGCTCTAAATAAGATAAAAAAGGCCTCTCTTAATTAAATTAAGAGAGGCCTTTTTTTGGTTAATATTGTATGGGGCAATTATTTAACTTTGTTTTTTAAACCTTGACGTATGGAATTTAATTTTAGTCAAATCTTATCAACATCGATGGTTTTGTTTGCAATCATCGATATCCTGGGATCCATACCTGTGGTAATTGAACTTAGAAGGAAGGCGGGACACATCCAATCTGAGAAAGCAGCACTAGTAGCCACTGTACTGATGATTGTATTCCTCTTTGCTGGTGAGACTTTATTAAAGATAATAGGACTTGACGTACAGTCTTTCGCAATTGCAGGCTCAGTGGTGATCTTTTTTATTGCTATGGAGATGGTTCTTGGGTTAAGCATATTTAAAGATGGGGAAACACCCGAAACTGTTTCGATAGTTCCACTCGCATTCCCACTGATCGCAGGAGCAGGAACTATGACAACACTATTATCACTAAAAACAGAATATGCCACCCAGAACATCATTGTTGGCATCCTTATGAATATGATTTTTGTTTATGTAGTTCTGAAGAATACAGAACGACTGGAAAAGCTCTTTGGTAAGTCAGGTCTAGGTATATTACGGAAAGCATTTGGGGTTATCCTACTTGCCATAGCCATAAAATTGTTTAGAAATAATACGGGTTTATAATATGGCTATAACCTAATTTTTCTTAATTAGGCGGGAGGCAAACATCGTGTCTGCTTTCAATCCATATCCCTTAATCACTTCCATCTTCTCAAGTTGCAATGGAAGGTTGTCAATTAACCAATTTACTACATCCTCATTTTCTTGTTTAAAAACCGAGCAAGTAATATATACCAAGGGTTTGCCAGGTTTGAGGTATTTAATAACGTTAGCAGCGATAGTACGCTGCAACTTGGTGAAATAGCTAACTTTATGCTCTTCAAAGTAATAAAGCATCTCCGGTGTGCGGCCCCAAGTTCCGGAGCCTGTACAGGGAGCATCCAAAATGATCCCATCAAACTCATAATGATGAAGGTCCTGGTCATTGTTCTGCAAAAGATCCAACACCTTTTTTTGGTATTTCTTAAGACCTGCACACTGAAACCTTTCCTCTAAGTTATTAAGACTATTCTCACGAACATCACTCACGAGTAATTGGATATGTGGTTCTAAATCATGTAACAAAAGCGACTTTCCCCCCGATGCAGCACAACAGTCCCACCAATAGTCGTATTTCTCTGGCTTGAAAAACACACTCGTTTTCTGTGAAGAGAGATCCTGAACTTGGTAGCCCTTTTGCGTCGACAGTACTTGCTCCAGCTTGGTTCCATTTGGTAGCGCCAGAGTTATTTGGCCAATTTGTTCGAAAGTGATATCCGCCTTTTTCAGGTTCTCCTGCAGGCGTTGGAGCTCAAGAGACTGCACCCTGATGAATAGGTCTGGTTGAGTTAAAAATGAACTATAAAATGCTTTTTCTTCAACATTGCTGCTAAGCATTTCCTGAAACTTGAATAAATCACCCAACTGAAATAAAGGATAGCCTGTCTTTATGAGCGTTAACTTCTGAGCAACTGTATCTATAATTTTGTCTTTTAGATCAGGAAGATAGGTATCGACAACAAGGCTATGAGTTTTATTGCATAAAAAGTCACCAATTGCCAGCCTTTGCACCTGACTTTCGTCAATTAATGCTCTACCAAGTCTAAAAAAGCTGTAAATATATCTGGTAGCCCAGCGCCTGTCTGACGACCCCATCTGCTTATTTTTCTTGAAATAAGTAAATAGGAAGCGGTGCAGAGGTTGAAGACCATCATAACTTTTGAAGATCTGCTCGAACGACCTTATTTGATGCTCTACTCTCATTCTATAATATTTAAAGCAAAATTTTGGTATTTTAAAAGCATCAAACTGGTATTCAGATAGCCCATTTTAGGATCATAGACAAAAGAGAAACTATTATGAAGCCCTTTATACTTTTCTTTAGTAAGAAATTGCGCGTAGTTCTTACCATGTGTAGCAATTAAATTCGCAAAATAAAAACCCGTGTCAAAACCTTTGTAAGAATACTCTCCCGGTTCAAAATGATATTTAGAGCGGTATTTTTTAATAAATGCAGATACATCCTTTCTGCTAAAATCAATTTTATAAGATGCACTTACTATCGCGTTCAACGTTTGAAGTTTCTCCGTATTATAGGTCTGCTTGGTCCAATCTGGATGACCGTAAAGATCTACAGACAGCCCTGCATTCTTCATTTTAATAAGTTTATCGATGGTTGCAGTCACAAACTTCCTTTCCGACGAGGCAAGTACGACCACGTATTTCTTATTCTTTATCATCCTCGTGTCCATATTGTACACGGAAGAGAATTCCTGAAAAAAGAAAGCTTGCTTTGGATCCTCAAAAAATTTCCTGATCGGCGCAGCCATTAGCTCGTCATCACTCCCTTTCGGATTAATCAGCACGACAACTGATTTTACAGGATCGATGTGCTTAACAATATATTCCCCAATTTTCTCAGCATGAAGTTGGATATTATTCACAATTGTGATCATATTAGGGTTATTCAGCTCCTTAGGATTTGTAGCTGCCAAAGGGTTCACCAAAGTTATATTCTTAGAAAGCGTGAAGCTTCGTATGTGTCTTAAACCATCAGGATAAACAGGACCAACAATCAAGTTACTATTTGCAAGACTACCATTTTGAATCAATGTTTCTAAATTAGCCGAATTATCCCCTGCGTCAAATACCCTAAGCTTAAAATTAAAACCGGCAGAAGCAGCAGAATCCAGACCTAGCATAAATCCCTGATAGAAATCAATAGCCATTGCAGACTTCTCCACTTCAGCTTTTGTAGCAGTTTTAAGATTTAAACTACTTAGCCTGAACGGAACTAGTAAAGAGATTGTTGCTTCGGTAAACTTGGCAACAGGCTTCATTACTGTTTCTTCAACTTTTTCAGGAGGTTTAGGCTGTTTTTTTACGGTCTTTACTAACTTTGGCGAGCAGGAAGCAAAAAGAACTGAAAGTAGAAAAACTACCCAGTACTTATTCCCACTCAATCGTTGCTGGTGGTTTTGAGCTAATATCATATACAACGCGATTTATACCTTTAATTCTGTTAATGATCTCATTAGACATTTTTGCGAGTACGTTATAAGGCAAATGGCACCAATCAGCAGTCATACCATCGACAGACTCAACTGCTCTCAGACAGATGACATTTTCATAGGTCCGCTCATCTCCCATTACTCCAACGGATTGCACAGGAAGAAATATTGCGCCAGCCTGCCAAACCTTATCATAAAGCCCCGCTTCTTTAAGGTTATTAATAAAGATAGCATCAGCTTCCTGGAGAATTGCAACTTTTTCTGCGGTCACCTCTCCTAATATCCTGATGCCAAGACCTGGTCCTGGGAACGGATGGCGGCCAATAATAAAGTGTTCAAGACCCATTGATGTACCGACTCGTCTAACTTCATCCTTGAACAATGTGTTTAGTGGCTCTACAACCTTCAATTTCATGAAGTCTGGCAAACCCCCAACATTATGGTGAGACTTGATGGTAGCAGAAGGTCCTTTTACTGATACTGATTCGATTATGTCAGGATAAATGGTTCCTTGTGCAAGCCAAACTACATCCTTAACCAAATTTGCTTCATCGTCAAAGACTTCGATAAATACCCTACCAATAGCTTTACGTTTTAATTCAGGATCTGTCAGGCCTGCCAACTGACTTAAAAAGCGATCCTTAGCATCTACCCCTTTAATATTTAGACCTAAATGTTTGTATTGCTCAAGCACATCTTCATACTCATTCTTGCGTAACAACCCGTTATCGACAAAAATACAATGCAAATTTTTGCCGATTGCCTTGTGAAGTAAGATTGCAGCTACAGATGAGTCTACTCCGCCCGATAGTGCAAGTACCACTTTATCATCACCTAACTTATCTTGCAAAGCGGCGATGGTAGTTTCTACAAATGCGTCAGGAGTCCATTCTTGTTTGCAACCACAAATATCAACCAAAAAATTTTCTAATAATTGCCTGCCGTCTGAGCTGTGCGTAACCTCGGGATGGAATTGGATAGCGTAAGTCTGTGAATCCTTAATTTGAAAAGCCGCAACCTTTACACTATCTGTACTTGCAATCAATTCGAAGTTGTCCGGAACTTTAGTAATAGTATCACCATGTGACATCCAAACTTGAGAGCCGGCTGAAATATTCTTTAAAAGCTTGTTCTTCTTCTCAACGAAAGTCAGATTCGACCTACCGTATTCACGGGTGGATGAGCGTTGTACGTCACCACCGGAATGTTGTGCAATATATTGAGCCCCATAACACACGGCTAAAACAGGGAACTTGTTATGAAACTTTTCAAGATCTATTTGAGGAGCATCGTCCTGACGAACAGAATAAGGGCTACCTGAGAAAATGATACCCTTTATATCTGCTGTAAGTTCAGGAATATTGTTGAAGGGATGTATTTCACAATAAACGTTTAACTCGCGTACCCTACGGGCAATTAATTGTGTGTATTGAGAACCAAAATCGAGAATAATGATTTTTTCTTGCATGGTCAAAGCTAAGAAAATTTAATTACCTCCACGCCGAACCTTCTCAAAAAATCCACGCCCTCATCGCTTGGCAAGCTCTTATAATCTGCGTACGAGTCCTTGAAATAAACGATCTTAATTCCAGATGAAAGAATTAGACGGGCACAAGCAATACATGGAGAAAGGGTTGTGTATAATGTAGAACCTGATATCTTCGATCCATTTTTCACCGCATAAAGTATAGCATTTTCTTCCGCATGCAGTGCCAAAGAGCAACTACCCTTAGAATCTCGGTCGCAACCCACATCCGGCCACTCTTCATCACAATTGTGGGTTCCCGCCGGGGGACCATTATAACCTATAGAAATAATCCTAGTGTCCTTAGCTAATACTGCCCCGACATGCGCCCTTACACAATGTGATCGGGCTGCTAGGTCAGTAGCTAGGTTCATAAAAATCAGGTTGAAGCTTGGTTTAGTCGCCATATACTATGAAAAAAGCCACGGAGAAATTATCCCTGTGGCTGCAAAAGTAAATTATAATATCTTAATGTCCGCCTTCAGCCTCGATATGTTCAATATCAATTCCTTGCTTTCTAAGCTCAATACCAACTTTCCATGCGAAGAAAATCAAGTAAGCAAATCCTAAGACCGGAACGATATATGAGCTATGGATACCGATGCTATCTGCAAGTTCACCCTGGATTGGAGGTATAATAGATCCACCAAGAATCATCATGATCAAAAACGCAGAACCCTGACTGGTATACTTTCCTAAACCCGTAATCGACAGGGCAAAAATCGATGGCCACATAATTGAACAGCACAAGCCACCACTAACAAAAGCAAAAATAGCAACATGTCCTGTGGTAAACAATCCTATAAGCATAGCAACCGCGCCGAGAGTCCCGAAAACAGCAAGTGTTTTTGCAGGTTTCTCCTGACCAATAAAGAAAGCTACGATCATAATTGCAATACACACTGCATACACATATAAATTCCCAACATCTGTGCCGGTAGCATGGTTTACCAAAAGTATAACTGCAAAAGCAATGAAAGGTACAATGACAGTCAATATATTTTTCATGGTCTTAGTAAGACTGAAAGCACTGATCGCCCCTGTCCATCTACCTACCATCATACTTCCCCAATACAAAGAGATGTACGGTTTAATCGCTGAGTCAGCAAGACCACCAAAGCTAGGTTCCTTCAGCAATGCTCCCAAGTTACTTTGAATTGTTACTTCTGTACCAACATACATGAATATAGCAAGCATACCCAAAATCATTTGAGGATACTGCATAGCACCCCATTTTGGAAGTTCAGATTGATCTTTCTTGGTAAAATATACATATAGCAGTGCCGCAAGAATTATAAACAATGAAGAATACACAAATATCGATGAACTGATACCGGTAACGTTAGACAACGGTCCGGCAGCCGCTACCATCAAAAATCCTAAGATCAAAACGATCAGTGACGAATTAGGTTTCGGACTTGCTTCTACCGTCTCACTACTTGTTACATCAGGCAGTTTGGAAATCGAATAAAATATCGCTACAGCAATAAAAAGCCCAGCCAATATGTAGTATAGATTATTAATCGAAGAAATCTCTACAACTTTTGGGATGGCGTCATTAGCAGTACCAAACAGCACAACACTTACGATAACAGGCCCCATTAAACCACCAAAATTATTTACGCCACCCGCAAGATTCAATCGGTGAGATCCACCTTCGGGATTACCAAGCGCCACAACAAATGGATTTGCCGCAGTTTGTTGCAACGAGAATCCCAAGGCGATAACGAAAAATGCCAGTAAGATGAAAAGAAAGGATCCGGAACCCACTGCAGGAATCATTAGAAGAGCACCTGCAGCTGACAAAATCAGCCCGAAAATGATACCTTTTTTGTAACCGATCTTATTTAAGATATCCACCTTGCTAGCCTGAGAAGCAAAATATAAGATAAGTGAGCCAATGAAATAGCCGCCGTAAAATGTGAAGTCAATAAGTTGAGATTCGAATTGAGTTAGGTTAAAATGTGTTTTACAAAACGGAATAAAAATACCATTTGAAGCTGCCACAAATCCCCAGAAGAAAAACACTGTAATAATAGTATACAATGCGGTTCCGTAATTCATTTTTGTTTGTTGTTCCATATTTTGGTTAGTGATCAATTGTCGCAATAAACATAAATAAAAAAAATGTAAGGGAACAGCCTAATGCACAATATTTGGGCGTATTTTATGTTTAAAGTTGCATATTAGCATATTATATCTATTAAATTGAATGTTTGAAGCAATATTACAAGGGATAGGTGCAGGGGTTTTATTTTCTTTTCTAACAGGCCCTGTTTTCTTTTCTATGATCAAAACCAGTATAGAATCAGGCTTTAAAGCTGGCTTTTCTTTGGCTATTGGGGTTGTATTCAGCGATATAATATTCATATCATTAACCATCTTCAGTTCGCAATTTGTAGATTACAACGCAGCGTACAACCAATACATTGGAATTATTGGCGGCGCATTTTTGTTTGGAATCGGCATATACTACCTTATCCATAAAGTCAAGGTAAACTATGAAATAGCAGATACAATCAAAATTCGGAAAAGAGGTTACATATTAAAAGGCTTTTTGATGTGCCTACTTTCCCCCTCAACGCTTATGTTCTGGATCATGGTAGGCGGTATCATATCGGTGCAGTTGCATTACGGTTTGGCCGAGAAGATTGTGTTTTTTGTAGTTGCCATGGCCACGCAATTATCGGTAGACTGCATCAAAACATATTATGCAGCCAAGCTGAGATACCGTATCAAGGAAAAGAACATCCAGGCGCTAAATAAAATAGCAGGAGCAGTGATCTTAATCTTTGCTATCCGTTTATTCATACAGGTAATATTGAAGCACTACACCTAATGCTTTGCTTCTAATAAGCTCTTTGATTATTTCCTTCTTTCCAATTAATAAATGCTTTATTAACCACTTTATTTCCTCCAGGAGTGGGATAGTTTCCAGAGAAATACCAGTCGCCCCTATGATTCGGACAAGCAACGTGTAGATTGTCCAGCGTCTGATAGATAACCTTCACTTCTGCCTTTATATTATCTGGAGTAATAATTTTAGTAATTTGAGCAGAAATTTCTTCCTGGGTAAAGGGACGATAAATATCCTTTACATGGTTTACAATATCTTCTTTAGGCAGCAAAAGTGAAGCTTTACATTTCTGGTAAACCTCTTCAATGATATTCTCGAGGCCTCTCACTTTCAACAACTGTATTGCGGCCTCAAATGCAACAAACTGTCCCATTTTCGACATATCAATACCATAGCAGTCGGGATAGCGAATCTGAGGTGCGGACGATACAATAATGATTCTTTTAGGGTGTAACCTGTCAATGATCTTGATGATACTTTGCTTAAGCGTAGTTCCTCTAACGATTGAATCGTCAACTGCAACCAACGTATCGGTGTCATTTTTGATCACACCATATGTGGTATCGTAAACATGCGCCACCATGTCCTGTCTGTCTGCATCCTGAGTGATAAAAGTTCTAAGTTTCACATCTTTGATCGCAAGTTTCTCCACCCTTGGATTCATAGAAAGCAATTCGTCAAGTTGTTCATCAGTTAAAATATCCCTTCTATGAAGTAGGGTATCCTTTTGAACTTGTCTTATGTAATTATGTAAACCCTCAACCATCCCATAGAATGAAACTTCTGCAGTATTTGGAATGAACGAAAAAACGGTATTTTTTAAATCGGCACTAACGGCATCAAGAATTTGCTTGCATAGTAATGCTCCTAAATGTTTACGCTCTTTATAGATTTCAGCATCACTTCCTCTGGAAAAATAAATCCGCTCAAATGAACAAGCTCGTTTCTCCTGAGGTTCTCGGAAAATCTCTTGAGTAACGGTGCCGTTTTTCTTAACTATCAAAGCATGACCCGGTTGAATCTCTTTGACATCTCTAAATGGAATGTTAAAAGCAGTTTGAATCGCTGGCCTTTCAGACGCAGCTACAACGATTTCGTCATCCTGATAATAGAATGCAGGTCTAATTCCAGATGGATCTCTTAATACGAAAGCGTCTCCATTTCCAACAATTCCCGAAATCGCATAACCGCCATCCCAATTCTTTGCAGATCGCTTTAGTATCGTAGCAATATCAAGGTTATCAGAAATTTTATGTGTGATCTCTACGTTGTCAAGACCCTCCTTTTTATATTCATCAAACAAAGACTGATTCTCATCATCAAGAAAGTGCCCTATCTTTTCCAAGACAGTAACCGTATCTGCCTGTTCTTTAGGGTGCTGACCTAACTCATAAAGCTGCTCTAACAGCTCATCAACATTCGTCATGTTGAAGTTTCCGGCAATAACGAGGTTACGGGTCATCCAGTTATTCTGACGAAGAAATGGATGGCAATTCTCAATACTATTCTGGCCATGTGTTCCATAGCGTAAATGTCCTAATAACACCTCGCCAATAAAACTCACATTTGCCTTTAACCAAGCAGCATCCTGCATCAATTCAGGAGTATCATTTTGAATTCCTACAAACTTATTTTGAACATATCCAAAAATATCAGCCACTGCATTTTGAGCCATTGAGCGGTATCTGCTGATGTATCTGTGACCTGGCTTCATATCCAGTTTAATGGTTGCAATGCCAGCGCCGTCTTGCCCACGGTTATGCTGCTTTTCCATCAAAAGATAAAGCTTGTTTAGACCGTAAAGTGCTGTTCCATACTTTTCCTGGTAATATGAAAGGGGCTTAAGAAGCCTAATGAAGGCTATACCACATTCATGTTTTATCGAGTCACTCATGGTTTGTCGTTTGAGCCGCAAATCTAGAGTTAATAATAATCAGAACCTAGAAAGAAATACAATATCTGAGTCAGATTAAGGTTACAATATTACTGTTTCTTAAGGTCGATATGCTTACAGAATATCTGATCATCAAAAAACACTGAAGCATGCTCATCAAATACATGATGGTCACCGGTAGTATAAAAACTACGCTTAGCATCAATAGTAAGTAATTCCTTAATCTCGATATGATGGTCAAGGTACCTCTCTAGGCTGCTTGAAACAATATCTCCCTGTCCGACTAAAAGAATTTTATTAGGCAAAATCTGCTTTATTTTAGGAATGAGTAGTGGATAATGCGTGCAAGCTAGAAGTATCGTATCTATCTTAGGATTCTGATCCAATAATTCCGCTAAATATTTCTCAACAAAGAAATCGGCACCCGGAGTCAAATGTTCATTATTCTCGACCAGAGGTACCCACATCGGACAGCTTTGTTGGTAAACAGATACTTCCGGAAAGTATTTATTGATCTCCAATAAATAGGATTCCGAATTAACAGTTCCGCGCGTTCCCATAACCCCTATTATTTTTGATTCGGTAAAATCGCCAATTACTTCCGCGGTCGGTCTTATAACTCCAAGAACGCGGTGGGTAGGATATTTAACTGGAAGCACTTTTTGCTGAATGGTACGTAACGCTTTTGCCGAGGCGGTATTGCAGGCTAATATCACTAGTTGGCAGCCTTCCGAGAACAACCACTCCACGCATTCTAATGTATATTGGTAAATGGCTTCGAAGGAATTATCGCCATAGGGTGCACGTGCATTGTCTCCAAGGTAAATATAATCGTACTGAGGCAAACGTTCTGCAATTGACTTGAAGACAGTTAAACCGCCGTAGCCGGAATCAAAAATACCTATAGGATGCTTATTTGTCATTGCACAAAAAACGGGATTGAGCTCTATCACCCAATCCCGTAATTTAAATAATTTAGCTCAGATAACTCTAATTGTTCTATTGCCTTATTATTTTTTAGGCGCAGCAGCTGACGGTGCAGTAGCTGAAATGCCCAATTTAGTTTTCACTAAAGCCGTGATGTCCTCACCACCATCAAAATATACCATTGCTGAATTTGCAGTATCGAATACATAAGCATATCCTTTTTCTTTAGAGATAGCTTTAATAGCCGCATCAGCTTTGATACGGATCGGATTGAAAACCTCTGTATTTTTTTGTTCCAATTCCTGCTGAGCTTTAGCTTTCGCATCATTGATACGTTTCTCTAAATCCTGAAGCTCAACACCGGCACTCTGTAATTCTTTACCAATTACTTCTTTGTTCGCCTCACTCATTGTTTTTTGTTTCGCTTCAGCAGCGGACATTTTCGTTTGGTACTCAGCAATCATTTTCTCGATCTCCGTTTGTTTTGTTTTGGTTAGCGCTTCTAAGGTAGTTTGGCCAGTCTTAAATTCAGGCATTGCCTCAATGATCATTGCTGAGTTTAAGTGTGCCAGTTTTTGTTGTGCATTTGCAATGTTAGCAGTAAACAATAATCCTGCTACAAAAAATGCGTTCATTAACTTTCTCATCTCTATTCTTCTTGTTAGTTGTTTGTAATTTACTTATTTGTGTATTATTTAAGAATTGCACCTGGTTTGTAACCCAATCTTGTGATTACTTCGTTGCTCACATCATAATTACTACTCGCGTAGATCATCATTGTAGCTTCACTGCTTTTATCAAAAATAAAATCATAGAACTTAGCTTTGGCAACTTCGCCTATAGCTTTCGTAACTTTATCTTGAATCGGACTTAATAATTTACTTCTGTTTTGGAAAAGCTCTCCATCAGGACCAAAGATTCTACGTTGAAAATCCTTTGCGTCTTTCTCTTTCTCAATGATCTCATTTTCTCTTCTTTTGCGCATGTCTGCAGTAAGCAATACTTGATCTGCCTGATAAGCTTTATACATCTTGTCGATGTCTGTGAAATTCTTATCAACTTGTTGTTGCCATTGTTCTGACAATACGTTTAATTGATTCAATGATGATTTATATTCTGGCAAATGCTTTAGTATATATTCTGTATCAACATACGCAAATTTCTGAGCAAAAGATACGAATCCTGTAAACATTAGAACGCATATTAAAATGTATTTTTTCATTTTATAATATTTAATGTCGTATCAACTCTTAATTAAATCCACCCAGCTGTTGAGCAATACTGAAGTGAAACTGGCCTTTATTCGCATCTGGCAAACCAGGAATCTTATCAAATCCGTAACCATAATCAATTCCTAATAAGCCAAATATCGGCAAATATATTTTTGCTCCTACACCAACTGAACGTCTGATGTTGAAAGGATTGAAATCACTAAACTTATTCCAGGTATTACCACCCTCACCAAACGCAACAACAAAGGCCGTTGCAGATTGAGTGGCGATGACAGGATACCTCAACTCTATAACATACTTGTTGAAGATCGGACTTCCTGAGTTCTGTGCAATGCTTGGATTAGAACCCACCGGTATAACCGTATTGTTTGCATATCCTCGCATAGCGATCAGCTCTGATCCTTGCAGGAAGTCAAATCCCTGCATACCGTCACCTCCCAATTTAAATCTTTCAAAGGCCGACTGCCCAACCGCCTGGTTATATAATCCCAGGAAACCGAATTGCGCCTGTGCTTTAATTACAAACTTACCCGCCAACCTCTGGTACCACTGAGACTCAAACTTCCACTTGTGGTACTCCGTGAACTTATAACGCTGTTTATCTGATGCTGTTGCGTAGTTCAAATTATTTAATAACGAATATGGGGGTGTCGCCTGAATGGTGAATCTAAAGATCGAACCATCAGTAGGAAAAATAGGACTATTTCTGGAATCCCGGCTGATCTCCTGCGTTAAGTTGAAGTTGTATGAAGTACCTGTGCTAAATAAATATCCAGGATAATTGTTCAATATATACTGTTGAGCGTTGATAGAGTGCGTTAACTGGAAATAGTTATCGGGGAAATTCAAAACCCTACCAAGACTCACCGTAACGCCATTCAACCGAATTTTCTGGAATTTACTATTACCCCCAGACAATCCATTAGATTGCAGAGAGGTAAATGCACTCACCCCAAAGCTGACAGGCTTTTTACCGCCTAACCATGGCTCAGAAAAAGAGAAACTATATGACTGGTAGTATTTACCATTCGTCTGACCTCTTAAGCTCAGCTTCTGTCCGTCTCCTTTCGGTAAAGGACGGTAAGCCGAAGCATTAAACAAATTTCTCAAAGAGAAGTTGTTAAATGTTAACCCCAAGGTTCCAATAATATTACCACCACCAAAACCACCTGACAGTTCGATTTGATCAGAAGGTTTCTCTTCCACTAAATATTGAATATCAACTGTACCGTCAGCGGCATTAGGTTTAACGTCAGGAACAGTCTTAGATTCATCGAAGTACCCAAGTTGACCAAGTTCTCTGATAGTACGTATTAACAATTCTTTAGAAAACTTCTCACCAGGTTTAGTTCGAACTTGTCTCATTGCCACCCTGTCGTGCGTAATGGTGTTTCCTTTAATACTGATTCTGTTGTTAGTGTACTGAGGACCTTCAGCAATACGCATTTCCAGCTCAACAGTATCATTGTAAATTTTAGTCTGAACTGGCTCAACGTTGAAAGTCAAATATCCATCGTTAAGATACAAGCTAGAAACATCATCTCCTGCAGCAGAACCCTTTAATTTTTTATCCAGTTTTTCTTCACTAAATACCTCACCTTTCTCGATACCTAAGATCTTAACCAGGAGTTCGTCATTATATTTTGCATTTCCAACCCAAGTAATGTTACCGAAGTAGTATTTGCGGCCTTCAAATACGTCTATGTCTATCCCGATGGACTTTTCATTGTAACGGTAAATGCTATCTTTTAATATGGCAGCATCGCGGTAACCACGTGAATGCATACCCGCAACCAGCTTAAGTTTATCTTCGTCGTATTTCTCTTTATTGAACTTACCAGAACCAAATACTTTATAGAAAGCCTGCTGTTTTGTTTTCTTTAAGAACTTACGAAGCTTTGCTGAAGAAAAATCCTTATTACCGGTAAAGTTGATGTGATGAACCTTGACTTTATCACCTTTATTAACAAAGATCTGTAAAACCATCCCATTTTCTAGATTTGGATCCGGAACAATTTTATATTCCACAGAGGTAAAGAAATATCCTTTACCTAAAAGATACTTCTTTATGGTAGCTGTTGTGGCATTATAAAGGTTCTCATTAATAATTGCCTTGCCTTTTTTTTCGTTTATCTTTTCAAGAATATCTGTCTTTTGAGACTTACTTAAACCATTTAATTCGAACGTACTCAAACGGGGACGTTCAACTACTGCTATATCGAAGTAAACCGTATCCGCTTCGATTCTACTAATGTCTAATTTTATGTCGTCAAATAATCCTTGAGCCCAAAGTGCTTTAATAGCATTTGATGTTGCTTCACCTGGCAATGTAATGACTTCACCTTTGATTAATTTCGACAGCGTTACAATAACATCTTTATCTATAAATTGAGTACCACTAATTGTAGTACCGCCAATAATATATTCTTTTGGGTTGAAATAATCAATATCTAGGCCATTAACTTTTAAGCTGGGCTGTGCAGGCGGTGTCTGAGGACGGGAGATTTGTGCCATTGTCGGTAACCCAATCAATAACAGAAGTATAAGTTGATATATTCTTTTCATTTACAATCTAAAAATCGATGCTAAGTTAATTTAAACACATGTTAAAAAGTGTTAAAGTTAAAATTAGTTCAATTGTTCACTAATTTTACCGAAGCGTCTTTCGCGCTTCTGGTAGTCTACAATAGCCTCAAAAAGGTTTTCTTGTCTAAAGTCTGGCCAAAGCGTATCTGTGAAATAAAATTCCGTATAAGCCATTTGCCAAAGCAAAAAATTGCTAATCCTGTGCTCTCCACTTGTGCGGATCATCAACTCCGGATCCGGCATATTTATAGTCGTAAGCTGTGCGGCAAAATTCTCTTCATTGATATTTTCAACAGTAAGTTGTCCGTCCTGAATTTGTCTGGCAAGTTTTTTAGCAGCGTTAAGAATCTCCCATTTTGCACTGTAACTTAATGCTAATGTCAAGGTACATCTTGTATTAATGGCGGTCTTATCCATTGCACTCTTCAAATCATCAATACATTTTTGGGGAAGAGAGGCAATGTCACCTATCGCATTCAAACGGATATTATTTTTGGTAAGGGTAGGTGTTTCCTGATTGATGGTTGATATCAATAATTCCATTAAAGCGTTAACTTCTTCAATTGGTCTATTCCAGTTCTCTGTTGAAAAAGCATATACCGTGAGGTACTTGATGCCAATGTCTGCGCAGCCCTCCACAATATCCTTCACCGATAGAACACCGGTTTCATGGCCGAAATGTCTTATTTTCCCTTGATTTTTAGCCCATCTGCCATTGCCATCCATTATGATAGCCACATGTTCCGGAAGACGCGTAAGGTCTATTTGTTCTTTGAATCCCATTTACCGTGCAAATATGCCTAAAATGTATAACATTTTTGAGACAGAAAGGTAAAAGATATGCCAACACCTACAAACATATAAGAATCTCTTTTTCTAAAGTCACCTCGCTGAGTGGCAGGAGTACCCACTCCACCAGGATCTGACAACATTGTTTTCACTGCGATTTCCTCACTAGTACCGGTGAAAGCAGTCATCGGATAACTGCCACTTACATCGTCAATATAATCAGTAAAAGCAGTTCTGTAGCCAACTTGGGTGAATAATCCCCAGTTATCCTTCAACCTAAATTTCGCCCCTACACCATAAGGAATAGCTAAAGCAAAATTACGGTAACTTCTATTTTGTCCCTCAGTCATGTAAAATCTTAGCCTATACCACTCGTTATCATCAGTAGCAGGATCACGATAAACACCTTTCGGACTAAAAAATAAAAGCCCTATTCCCGTAAATATGTAAGGAGTGAATCCTTTCGTGCCTCCACCGGCGAAATATTCAAGGAAGTTAAACTCCACCTGCAGGCTAAGCTCATGTAAATCGCTGTTGAAGTTTAAGCCTCGCGTCCTGAATTGTTCATTATTGCTTTTTAGATCGTCAGCTTTAATCCGTCCATAGTTGTAATGTACACCAATAGCCCAGTATGGATCCAGGTTTCCCTTAAGATAGGCGCCTGCAGATATCCCACTTATCTTGAAATTATTATCCTGATTTAAATCCCCAATATACCCGGCACCTCCTGACCCAACGCCTATTTCAAGAACCTGCGCATGTAAGCCAGAAGCTATCCCCGTAGAGATAAAAAGTATGAATAGTCGAACTTTATATGACATCTAGTAATTCCGGGTATCTATTCCCCAAAGTAATTTGTTCCTTAATGTTGTTAGATAGCTTTCATTATTCAAACGAATTAAATTTACATGAAATGCAGCTTTATTTAAAGTTATTTTAACTGACCTATTTACGGTCTCTGTCCTCGAGTCACATGAAACCAGAAACTTGGAACTCCTCGCCTCTATTTCAAAAGTCAGGGACACATCATCAGGGATAATTAGAGGTCTTACATTTAAATTATGAGGCGCAATCGGCGTAATCACAAAATTTTGTGAGCTTGGAAATATAATAGGCCCCCCGCAACTTAGTGAATATGCTGTGGAACCGGTCGGAGTAGCGATGATTAAACCATCTGCCCAATAAGAGTTCACAAATTCATCGTTCATATACGCATGAATAAGCATCATCGCCGAATTATCTCTTCTATGAATAGTGATATCATTCAGCGCGAAGTTCTCGTCTCCAAAAAGTCGTTGCGTTGAGTTTATACTAATTAAAGTCCGCTTATCAAGTGTATAACTCTTGTTCTGTATTGCCTCAATGGCAAGTTTGATTTCGTCCTTATTGATACTGGCAAGAAAGCCCAGGCGACCAAAGTTGATCCCTATAACAGGAACACCAGAATCCCGTACTAGCGCAAGGGTATCCAGTAAAGTCCCATCTCCCCCCAAACTGATCAAGACATCTGCCTTTCCCCTTAGCTCTTCATGTGTCTCAAATGTGATAACATTTTGAGGGAGTTTAATCCTTTCGTTTATAAAATCAAAATACTTTTTATATACGAATACAGGCGTATCATAATGTTGCAAAACATTGAATACTTCCTGAACGTATGGTAAAACACTGTTATTGAATTCCCTGCCGTAAATCGCAATCATCAATTATACGTTTAAATAATTCATAAAAGAATTAAATCTGTCTTCGGTCCCGTCATCGGCAATCGTGTTATTAAAAACGGCTTTCACTTGGTAATTATAGCGTTCAAAAGAAGATATAATGCCCGAAAGCTCCGTCTTATTGATTTTAAGAGTCACTTCTAACTTGGTAGAATCCGGGAAAGATTGCACATATGAAGACAGGATCTGTGCATTATCGGCCTCAACTATCTGAGCCATGTGAGACAATGAATTATTTCTGTTGCTGATTTCCAAAACAACGATCCCACCATGTTCTTTCACAGCGAATATTTCTGAGGTATACGCTAGAACATTGTTTATTGAGATCATTCCAAGATAGTTTTTTTTGTAATCTAATACAGGTAGTATGGATAAATTAAGTTGATTAAACATCCTAATAATCTCATAGATATGTGCGTCTTCATAAACGAAAGGGCTTATTAAGGGAAGCGTTAACGCATCCATCGGCTGCGTCACATCTCTGACCTCAATCAAATCTTCTTCAGCCACAAGACCAACAAACAGACTCTCATCTACGATCGGTAGGTGGTAAAGTTTGAACTCAATCATCCTTTCTAACGACTTCTGAACACTGTCTGAAGGCTTTAGTGGTGGTATCAAATTGGATATGAGTTCGAATGCAACCATTTATTTCAGTAAAATTCTATTTAGAAACTTTTCTAAATAATCGTTAAATATTTCTGGCCGCTCCATCATCGGTGCATGACCACAAAGGTCCACCCAGTTCAGTTCCGAATTAGGCAATAACTGGTGAAACTCATCAGCAACTTCCGGAGGGGTCACCTTATCTTGTTTTCCCCAAATAAGAGAAACTGGTATAGTGATCCGTGATAATTCTTTAGACATATTGTGACGGATAGCCGATTTAGCAAGCGCAAGTATTCTGATTACTTTTGAACGCTCGTTGACAGTTTTAAAAACTTCATCAACAAGTTCCTTTGTAGCTGTGGCCGGATTATAAAATGTAAACTCTACCTTTTCCTTGATATAATCGTAGCTCTCTCTCCTTGGAAAAGAACCACCAAATGCATTTTCATATAACCCAGAGCTTCCCGTCAGCACCAATGCCTTAACATGTTCCTGATGTGCGGCAGTAAAAACTAAACCAATATGCCCACCTAGTGAATTGCCAATCAATACGACTTGTCCCAGCTTTTTGTGTTTAACAAAGCGATGCAAATATTTCGAAAGACTTTTAACCCCAAGTGTCAGAATTGGAAGTTCATATAGCGGCAGTATAGGAACAAGTATGTGGTAATGATTCTTAAAATGATCTATAACTGGTTCCCAGTTGCTGAGCTCGCCCATTAATCCATGAAGTAATACCAGGGTTTCACCTTTTCCGGCTTCAACATATTTAAACCCATTGTCTTCGATTACTTCGTATTTCATTTGATTTAGGTAAGTGTAGCCCCTAAGTTAGTAGACTAAATTTAATTTACTATAAAAAAAGCACTAATTATCAATACCGTTTAACCGCATCACAATTTATGCCAATTGTTCTTTAACAATTTCTGCAATCAGCTTTCCATCGGCCTTGCCAGCCAATTCCTTATTTACCAAGCCCATAACTTTACCCATCTCCTTAACAGAATTGGCTCCTGAAGTTTTAATAAGATCAGCTATAATAGCTGTAACCTCAGCACGATTAAGCTGCTGGGGCATGAAACTACCAATTACCTCGATTTCCTCCTCTTCGATCAAGCTTAAATCCTCACGATTTTGCTGCTTATAGATATCTGCAGACTCTCTACGCTGCTTTAATAAGCGTTGCAATATTTTAAGCTCAGTTTCTTCAGTAACTTCTTCTGTAGTACCTTTCTCGGTTTTAGCCAACAAAAGCGCAGCTTTTATCGCTCTTAATCCACGTAGTCTTACCTGATTTTTAGCAAGCATAGCTTGCTTAATTTCTTGATCTATTGTATTCGATATCATATATTCGGTATTATCTAATTCTTATTAATAATTGTTGCCGCGGCCTGTGCTGTCGGCATTATAAGCATGTCATTAATATTTACATGAGCTGGCCTACTCACAGCAAACCAAATTGCTTCAGCAATATCATTGGCAACTAATGGCTCAAACCCATCATACACTTTTTTCGCCCTGCCTTCATCACCTTTAAATCTCACAACAGAAAATTCCGTTTCTACCATGCCCGGGTTTATAGCGGTCACTTTTATCCCATGCGGCAACAGATCAATTCTCATCCCTTTATTTAACGCATCAACCGCATGCTTGGTCGCACAGTAGACATTACCATTTGGATACACCTCCTGGCCAGCAATTGAACCAATGTTTATGATATGCCCAGCCTTTTGGTCAATCATCCAATTGGAAACTATTTTGGTGACGTATAGTAACCCTTTCACATTTGTATCGATCATCGTATCCCAGTCGCTGATACTACCTTTATCAATAGGGTCCAAACCCTGACTAAGTCCGGCATTATTGATTAGTACATCTACCTTTTTAAGGTTAGAAGACAAGCCCTCCAATTTATAGGAGAGATCTTCCTGATCCCTGACATCAGCCAATACTGTCTTTACTTCAATCGCATATTTATCAGTTAAGCGATTACTAATATCAGAAAGTAGATTTTCTCTCCTTGCCACTAATATAAGGTGATAACCTTGTGAGGCGAATAAATGAGCGCAAGCAGCCCCAATACCTGATGTTGCTCCCGTAATCAATGCGATTTTTGCCATAAATAGATATTATGAATATTTAAGCAAATCTATACTTTTTTTGAAAGTACAACCTACTCGAAGAATAAACTGAAAGTCACATGACGTAGCATTAACCTATTAATCGGAGCAGCATAACGTGTAGGTTCATCAATGAGTATATTATTAGTAGCATATGAAAGTTTGATTTCAGGAGACATTTTAAAATATTCGAAATACAGATCTAACCCAAACCCAGCTTCGTAAGACAAATACTTGCGCTCATTGTTTAACCATTTTTCCACAGGATCAGTTACCAATGAATTATTGGTTTTTTTCTTTGAGGAAATATCTGTGGAATATTTTAAGCCCCCCAGAATATATGCCCGATAATTGTTCCTTCGGTTAGACTTTATCTTGATCCCGACAGGAAACTCAACCAAGGTTGTTTGTACTTTTTTAATGTTATCATCATCAGCGATAAGGTATTGATAGTTAACAGAACGATCATTAAAAACCAACACAGGTGTAAACCTAACGTCCGCATTCTCCCCTAACCTTTTATTTACTACAAAGCCAATTCCAAATCCTGGAGAAGGTGTGGAAGAAATAGATCGGAGAGATGAAGTAGGGTCAACTAAACCCTCTGGGTCTACAAAAGGTTCCTGCCAGTTTGCCTTTTTTAAAATCTTATATTCGGACGAAATGTATTGGAAGGTAAAACCAAAGTGTAGCGGCTCATCATCTACCCCACCGCCCCAATTCTGAGCACTGGAAGCAGTTGCGAGTAGCAAACATAAAACCAACAACCTATATCTCAACTTCATTTAATTACTTTGTTCCGGTATAAATTGCACTTATACCAAAAGTTAGTCTTCTGTCTCCAGCAGATTTGAAACCTACTTTAGTCATCAGGTTCACAAAATCAGCGCCATCTGGAAATGCGGCTACGGATTCCGGAAGGTAAGTATACGCCCGCTCATCCTTAGAAAATAACTTACCAAGCATAGGAGTTATATACTTGAAGTAGAAATTATAACCCTGCTTTATCGGAAAAGCACGTGGCTTAGAAAATTCAAGAATTACAATCTTTCCACCCGGCTTCAGCACACGGTACATGTCAGACAAGCCCTTTTCAAGATTCTCATAATTTCGAACGCCAAACGCCACAGTGATGGCATCAAACTTATCATCTTCGAACAGCAAACCCTCAGAATCACCCAAGGCCACAGAAAACACTTGTTGCAGATTGCGCTCAGTAATCTTCTTATTTGCAACATCGAGCATCCCCTGGGAGATATCAACCCCAATGATCTGATCAGGTTTCAAAATCTTGATCGCCTCAAAGGCAAAGTCACCTGTTCCCGTCGCCACATCCAATATCACCTTTGGTTTATTAGAAAGAAGCTCCTTGATTGCCTTTTTACGCCATATGATATCGATACCGAGCGACATAAAATGATTTAGAAAATCATAAGTGCCAGAGATATTATCGAACATACTTGCAACCTGCTCTTTTTTAGTTGCAGTTTTAGAATGATACGGAGTAATGTTTTCGTTCATAGTTAACGCCAAAGATAAGTATTGTTGAAAACTAATTTTCTACCTTTGTCCAATGATTATAAAATCGGCAACATTTATTTGTAGCAATACAAAGGTTTCTGCCTTGCCAACCGCTAACATGCCAGAATATGCATTTATAGGTCGCTCAAACGTTGGCAAATCGTCCCTCATAAATATGCTTGTAAATCAGCATGGACTCGCTAAAACCTCTCAAAGACCAGGTAAGACACAATTAATTAACCATTTTCTAATCAATGAAAAATGGTATATCGTCGATCTTCCAGGATATGGCTATGCTAAAGTTTCTAAAAACAGTCGAGAAAACTGGGAAAAGTTCATTAGAAATTACATCACCAAAAGAGAAAGTCTGCAATGTGTTTTTGTGCTCATAGACAGCCGAATAGAACCTCAAAAAATAGATCTTGAATTTTGTTGCTGGATGGGAGAAATCCAAATACCATTTGCCCTAGCATTCACCAAGGCTGACAAACAATCGCCTGTAAAAACAAAACAGAATGTAGAGGCTTTCAAAAAAGCCTTGGGAGGTTGGTTTGAAGAAATCCCTCCTTACTTTATTACTTCTGGAGAAAAAGGGCTGGGGCGCGACGAGGTTCTTCATTTTATAGAGGATGTCAACCTTGACTTTGCAATGCCTATTTTAACACCTAATGAAGATTTTTAATCCTCAATAAATGAAAAAGTACTTCTCACTTGTACTATTTGCACATTCTGTATTTGCGCTTCCATTTGCCATGATTGGCTTCTTCCTTGGCGTAACCACAACAACTCAGTCTTTCAACTGGTTACTACTGGTTTTGGTATTACTCTGTATGGTGTTCGCGCGAAATTCTGCCATGGCCTTTAACCGTTACTTGGATAGAAAGATTGACGCAAAGAATCCTCGCACTCAAATGCGGGACATTCCTGCGGGGATAGTATCAGCGAATTCCGCTCTTGTATTTGTGATTACAAACTGCGTTCTATTCGTGATAACAACTTTTTTTATAAATCCACTTTGCTTCTATTTATCGCCAGTAGCGCTCTTTATAGTTCTATTTTATAGTTATACAAAAAGATTTACAGCGCTGTGCCACCTAGTGCTCGGCTTAGGATTAGGACTTGCTCCTATTGGTGCTTATATTGCCGTAACAGGATCGTTTAACATTGTCCCAATTTTTTATTCGTTGGCCGTTTTATTCTGGGTAAGCGGTTTCGATATTATTTATGCATTACAAGACGAAGACTTCGATAAAGAACAGCATTTACATTCTATACCAGCAGCTTTAGGTCGCAAGAATGCATTGAACTTATCTGTCGTATTTCACGTAGGCGCAGCACTTTGCGTAATTCTACCCATACTTTTTACGGACTTCAGCTTTGTCTACTACATTGGGGTGGCCTTTTTCTGCGCAATGCTAATTTATCAGCACCTACTTATAAAACCGAACGACATCAGTAGAGTTAATAAAGCATTCGCGACCACTAATGGCTACGCCTCAGTAATTTTTGCCTTGTGTTTCCTAGTGGACGCTTTCTTGAGAACAAATTTTATACTATAACATGATCGACCTTAACATACCTAAAAAGAAAAGAAATTATATCCCGCAAGAATTGGAGATGAAGTGGGAAATGCTGGAACCAATAATTGGTGAGCTTTTAGCCAGGGATATTTCAAATATTCAAGAGCTGGAGCATTGGTTAAGAGATAAAAGCGAATTAGAGGCAGCGCTTGAAGAAGATTTTGCATGGAGATATATCAAGATGAGTTGCGATACTACTAATGAATCTCTAGTAAAGGATTTCCAATATTTTGCTACTGAAATTGAACCCAAAATATCCCCTCTGGCCAATAAGCTCAATCAAAAGTTTAATGACAATCCTTTTACAGACGAACTTGACCAGGATAAATACTTCGTTTTTATTCGCGCAATTAAAAAATCAATTGAATTGTATCGAGATGAAAACGTTGCGCTGTTAACAAACCTGCAAGTAGCTCAGCAAAAATATCAAGCCATTACAGGTTCCATGAGCGTAATCATCAACGATCATGAATATACTTTGGAGCAAGCTGCTAATTTCGTGAAGGACATTAGCAGAAAAGTCAGACAACAGGCTTGGGAAACCATTCAGCAAAGACGTCTGTTAGATAAAGACGAGCTAAACGTGTTATTCGATGAACTCATTGTAATGCGCCATCAGGTGGCATTGAATGCGGGATTCGAGAACTATCGCGACTATATGTTCCAGGCATTAGGAAGATTTGACTATAATCCACAAGATTGCTATCACTTCCATGAAGCGATAGAAAAACAAATTGTTCCAGTATTAAGGGAACAAGCAGAAAAACGCGCTGAACTGCTTGGCCTGGAAGAATTGAAGCCTTGGGATATGGAAGTAAGCACAACGGGGAAACCTGCGCTCAAACCGTTCAAAAGCGGCGAGGAACTGATCGACAAAAGCATTGCTTGCTTCAATGCCATCAACCCCAAATTGGGACAACTGCTTGCGATAATGAAGTCCAATAACTTATTCGATGTCGAGAGCAGAAAAGGAAAAGCTCCAGGAGGATATAACTATCCGCTGGCAGAAACCGGCGCACCATTTATTTTCATGAATTCAGCAAACTCTTTGAGAGACCTGACCACGATGGTGCACGAAGGTGGCCATGCTGTTCATACTTTTCTAACTGCAAATCTTGAGTTAAATGATTTCAAGCATTGTCCATCAGAAGTAGCGGAATTAGCTTCCATGAGTATGGAATTGATTTCTATGGACAATTGGCATCTTTACTTCGACAATGAAGAAGACTTGACAAGAGCTAAGAAAGAACAACTTGCTGATGTTTTAAAAACATTGCCATGGGTAGCTGTAATTGACCAGTTCCAACACTGGATCTATACCAACCCGGGACACAATGCTCCCGACAGAGAAGAAGCATTCAAACAGATCTATACGCGCTTTGGGAATGGTTTCACCAATTGGGAAGGCTTAGAGAACGAGTTCGCGAACATATGGCAGAAACAACTGCACCTCTTTGAAGTGCCATTTTATTATATAGAATATGCAATTGCCCAACTTGGAGCAATCGCGATCTGGAAAAACTACAAAGAAAATCCTGAAAAAGCGTTACAGCAATATCTTGATGCCCTTTCATTGGGCTATAGCAAACCCATCAACGAAATATACGAGATTGCAGGGATCAAATTCAACTTCAGCTTAAGTTATGTGGAAGAATTAGTCCTTTTTGTTAAAGATGAATTGCAGAAACTAGGATAGTTAGTAAGTATTTATTTAAGTTTGACTATTCCAACGGACTTTTTATTAATATTCTATGTTTGAAAAACTCTTTCGCAAGAAATCAATAACAAAAATTCTCGCAGATGCCGAAAAGGGATATGGAGATCATAGTTCTTCCTTAAATAAAACGTTAGGAGTACGAGATCTCACCGCATTTGGAATCGCAGCAATCATCGGCGCTGGTATTTTTAGCACAATCGGTAAAGCAAGTGCAGACGGTGGTCCGGCAGTAATCTTTCTTTTTATATTTACAGCAGTAGCTTGTAGTTTCGCAGCCTTTGCATACGCAGAATTTGCTTCTATGGTTCCTGTATCGGGTAGTGCTTACACTTATTCTTACGTCGCCTTTGGAGAGTTGGTTGCATGGATCATCGGTTGGTCACTCATCATGGAATACGCAATTGGGAACATAACTGTAGCAATATCCTGGTCGGACTATTTTACCGGGCTACTTTCATCCATACGAATACCCACCCTGAATATTAATGGCATTAACCTGCCAGATTGGATGACTATGGATTATCTCTCTGCTTTTAACGGTCATAATCATGCAGATGCCTTGATCAATGCAGGTAAAAGTTATGCTGATCTGGACGATGTTACCAGAATAGCAAACAATGCATGGAACACTGCCCCTCAGATTGGAGGATTCCATTTAGTAGCAGATTTACCTGCCTTGGCTATCATTATCTTTATTACCTGGTTGGTTTATCGTGGAATGAAAGAATCCAAGAATGCCAGCAATGCGATGGTAGTTGTCAAGCTTGCCGTGATCCTTCTAGTATTATCCGTAGGTGTGTTTTATGTAGATACTTCCAACTGGAACCCATTTGCACCAAACGGGGTGTCTGGAGTCTTAAAAGGCGTTTCGGCTGTGTTCTTTGCATATATAGGATTTGATGCCATTTCAACTACCGCAGAGGAATGTAAAGACCCTCAACGTGATCTTCCCAGAGCAATGATGTGGGCAATCATTATCTGTACCGTCTTATATGTGGCTATTGCCTTGGTTCTTACAGGAATTGTGAATTACAAACTATTAGCTGTTGGCGATCCCTTAGCATTTGTTTTTGATCAGATCGATCTGAAATTAATGAGTGGAATTATCGCTGTAAGTGCGGTGTTTGCAATGGCCAGTGTGCTACTAGTTTTCCAAATGGGACAACCACGTATCTGGATGAGCATGAGCCGCGATGGACTTTTGCCCAAAGCTTTCTCTAGAATACATCCTGTTTATAAAACACCATCATTTGCGACCATTGTAGTCGGTTTCGTAGTTGCAGTACCTTCATTATTCATGAACCTCACAATTGTAACAGACCTTTGTTCTATAGGAACCTTATTTGCATTCGTGTTGGTTTGTGCCGGGGTATTGGTGCTCCAAAACAAACCGGATATTAAGAGAGGAAAGTTCAAAATACCGTACGCCAACTCTAAATATATCATTCCAGTTGCTTTCATAGCTGCGATCATCTTTTCTTTGAACTTTTATAGAACTGAAACTACCGCCTTTTTATTCAACAAGCCTAAGGTTTACGAGCCGGTGACATTTCTGACGTCATTAAACGAAGCCGAGCTGGCTACCATAAAAAATGAGATCAAAGCAAATCAAGTTAAACTTCACCAAACTGGTGAAAGCAATGATGCAGAACTTTACCTGAACAAGTTATCCGCGGATCAGTACAATCAATTTATGACTGACTCTCAATTGAATACAGAGAGAAGGTATGAAAGTGGATTTGGCTTGTTTAAACACAAGATTCCAATGTGGATTTTTCTGATTATTTGCACAGTTATCACCTATTACTGTGTGGCAAAAAACCTATCTTTAATACCAGTATTGGGCCTTATAAGTTGTCTGTATATGATGTGCGAACTGGGAATATCTAATTGGATCGGCTTCGGAATCTGGCTACTTATTGGATTAGTTGTGTATTTCTTGTATGGCTACAAACATAGTAAACTGAACGCAGAATAGCCTAGGGAGCAAAACTTTGTAGAATATATTCCCCGATTTGCATTATCTGTTTTTTTACTCTACAGTGTGAAAATAATTTTCTATATTAGCCTTAATAATGAATATTCATTGAAAAACTGAATATTTAATAATCCCTCCTATTTATCCCTAAAATTGTTTGGTTGGAAACCTTACAATAATGGCTCCTCCCCGGAGCCTTTTTTGTGCTTATGAGAAGGCCGTTTCTTGTGTGTATAAAGCGGCGAAGTACCTATATCTCCATAGACAATACCCAGGCTGACAAGAAGACCTCCCGCAGATAGGGTACTTAATTTTTTATGACTCGTCACAATAATTTAAAATTTAATGCAAAACTAGATTAAAATCAGCCAAGTATACTGCACAAACCTCCATTTTAGGATTTCCGCGGAATTTATAGGGGAACCATGATGGAGCTCGAAACGTAATAACTTGTTAAATATTGTTAAAAGATCAAACATTGAACAAAAACGTTGATTTTTTTGTTTATTTATTTATATTTTTGACTGCATCTATATGAGTGTAAAGCCAACTATAACGCTTCTTCTGAACATCTTTTGCTTTCTCGGCATCTGTATGTCGCTTAGCTTTACTGTTTTTGCTCAAAAACCTGATAGCTCTGCCAGTGCCATCAGGTACAAGAAATTGTTTAGTACCCCACAGATTAAAGGATCCGTTCAAAGTTTTAGGCCGAAATACAATTTCGGATTTATACCGTATTCGGAAGTCTCTGTAACTTCAAAAACTACTACTTCTTTGACCATTAAACAGGATAAACTTTTATCGGTACTAAAAGTTTACCCTAATCCTGTTGAAGATCAGGTCAACCTAGTGATAAAGATGGATCGCGAGTCTAACTTCTCTGTAAAGATCATGGATCTTTTAGGGAATGAGGTGGTTACTCTTGCCAATGAACGGGCTGCGGCGGGAGAGCAAACTAAAACTTATAACGTTCCAGAACGTCTGAACCCTGGAATTTACTTTCTGAAAATCATTTCTGGCTCAGAAACTGTAGTAAAGAGAATTTCTGTTCTATAATAGAATTACTACTTTCGTAAAAACACCATTCATGAAGATTATTGCTATAGGGCGCAACTATGCTGCGCATGCTAAAGAACTTAACAATCCTATTCCTGGAAAACCAGTGATTTTTCTAAAACCGGATACCGCAATTTTAAAAGACAACAAGCCTTTTTATATTCCTGACTTTTCCAATAATATCCATTTCGAGCTGGAAGTAATTTTAAAGATATCTCAAGAAGGAAAACATATTGCGGAGAAATTTGCTTCTAAATATTACCAAGAGATAGGGTTAGGTATCGATTTCACAGCAAGAGATATCCAGACAGAACATAAAGAAAAAGGACTACCCTGGGAACTTGCTAAAGCTTTCGACAACTCGGCCGCAATAAGTAGCTTCGTTCCAAAAGAGGAATTTTCTGATTTAAGAAATCTAGATTTTGAATTAAAGATCAATGACCAGATCAGGCAACAGGGAAATACCAGCTTGATGCTGTTTTCCTACGATTACATCATCCACTTCATTTCGAAATACATTACGTTAAAGAAAGGAGATTTAATCTTTACAGGCACTCCCGAGGGAGTCGGTCAAGTACATACCGGTGATAGGCTTCAAGGAAATCTTGCAGGTACGGAACTATTGAACTTTGAGATAAAGTAGAACGAATGACAAAATTTAAATTGATTACAGTATGCCTCCTATTTATATGTATGCAAGCATTTGCTCAACAGATCTTTAGTGACGGCAAATACCCTTTAGTGGATTTCAGACCGCCACTTAATATCACACCACCGGCTCTAGCCGGATCATTCGGTGAATTAAGGTCAAACCATTTCCATTCTGGGATGGACTACCGTACCAATCAGCGTATAGGCTATCCTGTATATGCAATCGCAGATGGGTATATCTCTCGATTAAGGGTTCAAAACAGTGGCTTCGGACTTGCGTTATATATTAACCATAAGAACGGCTTCACCTCTGTGTACGGACACCTTTCCAGATTCAACACCATGATAGCCCGACAGGTTAAATCTATTCAATATCAAAAGAAGTCATATGAAATTGACGACTTCCAAAATGAGCTTTCAATTCCCGTTCGCAAGGGTGATGTTATTGCATATTCTGGAAATACAGGAAGCTCTGGCGGGCCACACCTACATTTTGAGATTAGAGACACCAAGACTGAGGCTACAATTAATCCACAGCTTTTCGGACTAAACATTACCGATAATATTCCGCCGGTAATTTATTCTCTCTACGCATATAAACTAAATAAAAGACCTTTTAATGAGTTTACTCCAAAACAGACATTGGCAATTACTGGGTCAGCAGGTAATTACAAAGCGGGTAACGTAAACCTAACAGGTGAAGTCGGCTTTGGAATCGTTACCACCGATCGTCATAACGGTGCTTCCGGTCTAAATGGGGTTTATTCCATTGAACTATTACTAGATGAAAATCATGTGTTTACTTCTTCTCTTGAAAAGTTTGTATTTGACAACAGTAAAGCCATAAACTCACATATTGACTATCCTACCTTCTTATCTACTAAGCGAAGTATACAGAAAAGCTTTGTAGATCCGGGTAATCCGCTATCGATCTACAGCAATCTTGTTAATCGCGGGCGTATAGAATTTAACGACGGAAAGCTCCATAAACTCCAATATATTGTCACAGATGGAAGCGGAAATAAAAGTACCTTATCATTCAATGTTCAGGCGGACGCTAAACCTGCGATTTACCAAGAAAATGCAGCTTCCGAAACTGCACGTTTCCCTTATGATATCGAAAATCAATTTGACAATGATAAGGTAAAGGTGGTTCTCCCGAAGGGAACTTTATATAATGACTTAAACTTCATTTACAAGACTTCAGCTAAGCCAGTTGGAAACGCTTATTCAGCAATCCATCATATTCACAACAACCTGACCCCTTTACATGTGGGCTATGAACTTTGGATAAATGCCGAAGACCTTCCTGAAAATCTAAGAAGCAAGGCGGTTATTGTAAGTTCGAGCAGAGTATCTCAGGGCGGCTATTTCGAAAACGGATATGTAAAAGCAAAACCACGTAACTTTGGAAGCTTTTTTATCTCGATAGATACCCTTCCACCTGTCATCCTTCCGCAAAACATTCAAGAGGGGAAAAGTATGGCTGGAATCAGTAAAATATCCTTTAAAATCAGAGATAATTTGTCGGGAATTCAAAACTTCAATGGCTTCATAGATGGTAAATGGGTACTTATGGAGTTTGATACGAAAACGGCTTCCCTTTGGCACACCTTTGATGAACAGACGGGGCCGGGTAAACATAACTTTGAACTCATAGTAAAAGACATGAAGGATAACAGCAAAACCTATTCAATTACATTTTATAAATAATTATAATGACTGAACTACAAGAAGGCCAAAAGGCTCCAGAATTTACAGGAAAAGATCAGGAAGGTCACGACATTAGTCTATCGCAGTTTGTAGGCAAAAAGGTTGTTCTATATTTCTATCCAAAAGACGACACCCCTGGCTGCACCGCCGAAGCATGCGATTTTAGAGACAACTACGAAAGCCTTAACGGCAAGGGCATTATAGTACTTGGCGTAAGTGTAGATGATGAGAAATCTCATAAGAAATTCATTGTAAAGCATAACCTTCCATTTACCTTATTGGCCGACACCGATAAAAAGATTGTAGAAGCTTATGGAGTTTGGGCAGAAAAAAGTATGTATGGAAAAACTTATATGGGTACCAACAGGAAGACGTTCATCATTGATGAAAAAGGAAATATCTCGCATATCATCTCAAAGGTTGACACCAAAAATGCCACTAACCAAGTTTTGGAGCTTTTGAAATTGAGTTAAGTGTTTTTTGTATTTTTGCAAAAAATAAAGAGATGAGTCTATATAAATCAAATGAAGATGTAGAGCTGCAAAGAGAAAGCTGCCTAATGGTAAGTAAAACCATTACCGAGGTCGCTAAAGTGATGAAGCCCGGCATAACCACTTTGTCGCTCGATGTTATGGCGGAGGCCTTTATCAGGGACAATGGGGGTCTACCATCATGTAAAGGTTATCATGGTTTCCCTTATAGCTTATGCATTTCGGTTAATGAGCAAGTTGTTCATGGTTTTCCTGGACAATATGAATTAAAAGATGGCGACTTAGTTACTATTGATACTGTAGTCTATAAAAATGGATTCCATGGAGATCATGCCTATACTTTTATTATAGGCGAAACAAGTCCAGAAATTCTTGATTTTGTGAGAATAACGAAAGAATCTTTATATGTGGGAATTCAACAAGCAACCACCAGCAATCGCGTGGGCGATATTGGATATGCGATTGAGCAATATACTAATGAGCAGCATGGTTATGGTGTTGTACGCGAGATGGTGGGGCACGGAGTAGGAAAAGAAATGCACGAGGATCCGAATGTTCCAAACTATGGTCGCCGGGGAACTGGAAAACGGTTGCAGGAGAATATGGTGTTAGCTATAGAGCCCATGATCACAATGGGTGGACGCGATATCTATACACTTGATGATGGCTGGACGATCGCAACTGAAGATGATTCTTTGGCCGCGCATTTTGAACATAATGTATGTGTAAAGAAAGGTAGTGCCGAAATTCTGTCTGATTTCAGTATCATTGAAGCAGCCGAGAAGGCGAATATCAATTTAAATAGCAGTTATTATTAGAAAAGGCACTCCAACCAGCGACTAATTCGCAGACATAATTTTTTGCAAAGAGTTGTGTAACAACTACCTTCGCTTTTTGAGACACTTGCCTACTTTTTGCACTACTCTACGACCACACTTATTTCAGTAGCTGTTTTTAGGTAAGATTACAGCGGGTCAAACAAATAAATTGGAGCAGTTTACAACGTGGAGCAGTTCTTTGCATTTTCCATAGTATGTTTTATTTGGTAATGGTATAAAGAATGGCCAGCATGAATTGAAACTTAATTAATTAGCGATAAAATAAAAGTAGCCAAAGCACAATCTGAAGTATAGTGTATATTTCGGTTAAAAACTAGTCAAATTAAAACGTCGGCAAGCCCGATAATTTTGCTGAAATGTTAAAAGTGTAGATCTAAATTGTTAAAATCCGCTAGGGTATTTAATTAATTTATATATTTAAGCAACAATTTAAACCAAATATGTTTAAAAACGCTCTCAACACACTCATTGTCTGTGCGCTCAGTTGCACTCAAATTTTAGCCCAAGGTAATAAGGTAGATAGTGCAGGCATGAAGACGTTACGGCTTGATCCCACAACTGCAAGAGGTGCTGCAGTATCGCAGGTTTTTGATGATGTGAAATTTATCCCCCTGGAAACCACCAAAGAAAGTCTTTTTGGTACTATCAGTCAGTTAAATGTGACCGATAATAATTATATTATCTATGACTATGATACCAAGGCAGTCTTGATATTCGACAAAGCTGGAAAATACATTGCAAAGGTTAATTCAAGCAAAATTGAGAAAGACCCGAATGACAAAGGAAATCAGGAGTTTTATGGTTATGTATTAAGAACTGAGAACAACCAGGATTACATTCAGATATATTCTGGCAAAAAGATCTTTTATTTTGATTTAAA
>JACMPF010000038.1 GCA_014377665.1 Pedobacter sp.
ATACAACTTTCATCAGCCATTGCTAGAAGCCTATTACCTAATTCCTCAGCTTCAGGTCTATTTTTAAGGTATTTTTCAATCAGCACTTCTGTATTCATCTTAACAGCCGACAAAAGCTGTCCTAATCCATCATGAAGATCCCCTGAAATTCTCTTTCTTTCCCGCTCTTCTGCCTCAATTATTCCTCTGGAAGCAATGGTCTGCTCGAAAATCACAGTAGATTGCAAGATAGCAGCCTGCTTCAGCTTATACCTGGTATAGGACTGAAAGGCAATGACACCTAAAAGTAATGTAACGCCGATGATGGTAAAAATCGCTATATTTCGTTTTGAAATCTGCAGCTGCTGATTGGTGTTTTCTTCATTCAAAATCTTTATCTTCTGTCCCTTTGTCTGAGACTCCAGCTGTTTTTTAGACAATAAATTCTGATTGTTTTTCAATCGCAGCTGTTCGTTGGCAAGTATTACTTGTTTCTGTCGATCTCCAGTTTGTCCCGACTAATTATAAGGTTATTTTGCAATAGCAACAAGGATTGATTCTTGAGGTTCAATGCTTGAATGGTGTTCTGCTTATTTAATGTTTCTATCTGTCCCTGCTTTCTTCTCTGTATCAAATTTCGTCTGCAACTCATTAATCTGCTTGCTCAAGTTCGCATTTAACAAACTGTCCTTGATCTTTAGGTATTGATTCCGCTGTATAAAAGCACTTTGATAATTACCCATTGCGGAATCAATCATAGAAAGATGGTTATAAATCTCCACAAAAACCGATGAATTGTTCTTGTTAGCAGTTGCATTCCGCTCAGCCTCCTCAATAGCTCCTTTTGGCTACTTCGCCTCAGGATACCAGTTGCGCAACCTTACCTCAATGTTTTTATTACCAGCATTTACCAAGCTTTTAAACTTGTTTACATCTTGTCCGCGATAGTGGTAGGGATAAACAACTTGAGGTTTAAAAGCCAGTACACCTTCCGCAGCAGAATTCACATCCATTGTATATGGCAGATTCATACAAACAAAGGCGATATCAATATTTTTCAAAGCGCGCATTTCCGGGGTATCGGCTGTATCTCCGGAAATGTAAATCGTTTTGCCTCCTATTACTAAAATATACCCGTTGCCTCGTCCTTTGGTATGGTTGTTAGCATTCGGAGCTCCTGGAAGATTGTACATTGCAACCGCAGCAATAGACATTCCCAATTGCATATTCTTATCGCCATTATTTAAGATTACGAGCTTCTGCTTATTAATCGTAACGGGCATTTTGTCAGCTACAGCCTGGGGGACTATAAACACAGCCTTAGTGGTGTTTATAGCCTCAATGGTTTTAAGATCAAAGTGATCACCATGGATATCAGTAATTAGAACAATATCTGGGTCAGCTAGTCCTTTAAAAGCTTCCGCGCCACCAGTTGGATCTACATAAATATTCTTTTTTTGGTAAGTCAAGACTAAGGTCGCATGCGTAATCGGCTGGATAACAATCTCTCCACCTTTAACTTTAACTTTTTCCGGAGTTACCATTTGTGCCTGGCTAGCAGATATTCCTGCTAATAACAATAAAATCAAAGCATGTTTCAGTTTCATAAAAAATTATTTAATACTAAATGTATATTTATATACGATCAAATGCAATGATTGTTTGCTTTGTCAATTAATATTAATTAATCACCATTACTTTTACCTAAAATATGACCAGTTCAACTCCTTTACTTTTTCGAAGATTTATCCCACTTCTGCTACTCCTTATAGGAATTGAAACGGCTTATTCACAATTCAAGAATAGCAAAAAGGACGTTTGGATGCTAACTTATTTTCGTCAGCGCTACCCAACAAGAATAGAGATTAATGAAAAGGGCGAAACAGTAGAGGTCCCCTTACCAGACCCGATGCTGATTGCAAAGCTGCATATTGCACTGTCCACAGATGGTCGGCACTGGACCCCTTTGAACGACAATAAACCTGTTTGGGATCAGTTTGTTCGTGATCAGTTTATACACCGCGGGTCAGATGGATTATGGCGATTGGTAGCAACAGGTGGGAGTCGTGATGTGGATGCCCGCAACAAATATGGTCCAAGTTGCACCTTCGCAACTTCAAAAGATTTGATCCATTGGCAATTTGAGCAATCGCTTTACCTCATGAAAGAGGTGAGAAATGAATCTGGTAAATTGGTTAACAACATCTGGGCACCAGAGTTTTATTACGAAGAAGCAACAAAGGAATACACACTATTCTGGTCTTCAACTTTCGAGGATGCCGGTTGGAAAAAAAGTAGACTTTGGTATTCAAAAACCAAAGACTGGAAGATATTTACAACAGCGAAAGTAATGTTCAACCCTCCATATTCAGTAATTGACGGCACG
>JACMPF010000228.1 GCA_014377665.1 Pedobacter sp.
GAGAGCTTTCTTCAAAGGATTTTTTGCTTGGATAGTATGGCTGTTTATTCACATTATACCTATTGCAGGATTCCGAAATAAGGGCAAGTTGGCTTTCAACTGGTTTTGGAGTTTCGTGACAAATGACCCTACATTAAGGTTGATAATAAGGCCACAGAAGGAAGCCAAAGAACGCTAGCACCATTAATTATTGGTTAGTACAAGCACCCAATCATTGTTTCCTCCTTTTGTGGGTGGACTAAAAATCATTTCGGGATTTTTGACCTTCTTACTTTTGGGACCGAAGGTTCCTTCCCTTGGATTATACCACTTTTCGAAAAGTGAAGATCCTGATAGTATTGAAGTTTTGATTTTTAGGTCTCTCCCTGTTGGTGTATAGATGAATGCGTAATGGCCATCCGACGCTCTTGTTGCGCTACAATACTCATTTGTATTTGGATTATCGCCGATAATCAATGATTGATCAGGAATCCTATCCAAGAACGTTTGAGAAAGCATAAGTTTTTTCACATAACCCATTTGCGAAGCTCCCGGAAGATTCATCGCTTCCGTCCAAGGCCGCTGAGGTGCATTAACTGGTTCTCTGCCAGCTGCATAAAACTGCCAGATTGCATGACATCCATAGGTATGCCCGAATGCACCTGCAAACACTTGCCAATAAGCAAGTTTACGGACATCATCTGCTACCGAAAAGCCGTTCTTTTTCCAGTCAAAGCATATGGGATGGTCTTCGTAAAGGGGCTCACCGTCAATTACCGGCTTTGTTGGCTTCAAGTTATAATCATAGGTAATTTTCTTATAATTAATGCCATCTAGGCAGTGACCAGTTTGCATCATGTTAAAACTTAACCACTTTTCTGAATGGAACCATGTCGAAGAGCCTCCATTTTCTTTCGGTTGTGGATGGTAAGTCATTATCGCCTTGTCATAACCGCCAACTCCTTCTGCGATTCCTTCAGCTAAAGCATTCCATATTTTAACATCTTCATTATCCCGGGGATTGCGGTCACCTCCCAAAATCCAAATGATATTCTTTTGATATTTATATCTGCTTCCTAGAAATTTGCCATACGCCTTAATGTTTTGACTATTAAAGATCTCTGGTCCCTTTCCCCATGAACTTTTAAAGAGTTTATCTCCCCAGGTTGGTAGAAGACCGATATATAAACCTTTACTCGCTGCCAGCTTAATGAATGCGTCAACATCTTTAAAGTAATCTTCATTAAGTTTCGAAGGATTATGATCCTGCATTGGAGTATGACCCATAGCGTTTGGCTCATCTATTCCATCAAGTTCGGCCAAAGCAACTGACTGCAAAACAGTGAAACCTTTACTTTTCCTATTCTCCATATAGGTGTCAGCTTCCTGATATGTGAGTCGATGGAACAGCTCCCAAGCGGTGTCTCCAAGATAAAAAAAAGGCTTTCCATCTTCATAAATTAGAAATCGGTTGTTCGAAGAGACTTTAAGGGATTGCATTTTGTAATTGCTTGTCGGGGAATTTTGCGCTTTTAATCCAATAGCGCCACAAAAGAGTAAAAGAATGCTGTTGATTAATAAAGCTCTCATGTTCAATTTGATTTGGTTATCTTTAAAAGTAGGCAATTATTCACTATAATTTAGATCTCGAAAAACTTTTAAGTCGATTGGCTGTTGCCTACACATATAAGAACAAATTACTATGGGATTAATTAAAACAGCTTTAATAGGCGCCGCAGTATACGGAGCTATTAAATATATTACAAAGAAAGATCAACTAACCGGGAGGTCGATAGTTGACGATTTGAAAGATAAAACTCCGGAATGGATCGATAAAGCAAAAGGATACAAACAAGATTTGGAAAGCCGTTACACTAACTTCGCAAACGAATATCCGGAATAGTATTATTACCAACAGCAAATTGAACAATTTAAGGGTTCAATTTGCTGTCTAAAAGTAATTCCAACGATGCCTCTTCCAATAGAATACGCCTTGTATCCCCTTCATTTGTTTTCCACTTTACTAAACGAATCATACCTTCTCCAATTTCAATTCCGGTAATGTCTCCGTCGCTATAACAACAACAGCCACTATTAAAGTAAGTATTTTTTGAATTATCAATTCTGGGACTACTCTCACCACTTACTTTCCCAGCGAGAAGCTCGGCCTCAAGCGCTTGAGCTGTAGCTTTATCTCCATTAAGCCTTGCATCATCTAACTTTAAATAAACCCGCTCCAGATGTGTCAGAGAATTAAAAACTGGTTGATGCGTATGACCGGTAATCAAAGCAAGGTTGGATTGTTTCGCCGTCCACGAATACATTATTGAATTGTGTGCTGATTTCAACTGATTGTCGTATGCCGGAGTATTTGGGTTAATACTAAGAAATGACTGGAATGGAGCCCAGACATTAGATACAAACCATTTACTAAACCAATTTCCGTCACTTTGAAGATCACCTTGATGTCCATGAGTCAAAAATATTGACAGTGGGGTATTGGCAATAGAGAACCGGAAGATTGCACCTTCATAAACCTTCAGGTTTTCACCATATATCCTATTTAGCTGAAACCAAGCTAAAGGATCATTGTCCCAATAGAGATCATGGTTCCCAAAGATTTTTATAAATGCCTTTCGCCGAATAAAGCATTTTTCAGCCTCAAATGTCGCGGTATTACTGCTAAGAACACCGAACAATTGATTTTTCCAAAGTTCTTCGCTGTCTCCGAGATTACAGTAAAGGTACTCCTGCTCATTATAATAATGTAAAGCAGCAAGATAACTGGGCTCAGAAGAACTAAAGTCATCACTATTATTTCTGGTTCCCTTATGTTGGTCTGAAAGAATAATGATTTTATCGGTATGTTTAATATCCAGAATCAATCCTCTTACCCCCGGTCGCTGTTGAATGCGATTGTAAAGTGCAGTCAGCGCTTCGTGAACACGCAAGGCATCAGGTCGGGAACTGTATTTGTTAGCCAATCTGATAACGGTTCCTGAAAAAAGTTTCTGTAAAAGTTTTCGCATGCTAATTTAATACAGAAGCTGTGACAACACAATTTGGTCAGCTTTCGGAATCAAATGTATGCATTATCATCAATTTTGCTTAGTGAATTAAATTCTATAGATTTACCTTATTCTAAGCCAAACTAAACGTTAGGCAAGCGACAGGGCTAAAAGCATGAAAAAAGAAGAGTTGCTATCCTCCGGACTATTGGAACTTTATGTACTAGGTGAAACTGAATCTCAGGAGAATATACTTATTGAGGAATTTATAAAACTTTATCCCGAAATTCGTGAAGAATTAGATTGTATTGAGGTTGCATTGGAGCAATACGCAAGTGCAAATGCAATTAACCCAGATCCGATAATAAAGCCGTTTTTACTAGCTACTTTAGACTATATTGATCGCTTGAATACCGGTGAGACCTTTATTGCGCCACCCATATTACATAATGGTTCGAGAATCGAAGATTACCTTCCATGGACAAAACGCAAGGACATGGAACTCCCTAATGATTTTGATGAAGTTTATGCAAAAATCATAAATAATGATGCACAAGGTATGACCGCGATTGCTTGGATTAAAACCATGGCTCCTCAAGAGGTTCATTATCATGAGTATGAAAAATTCTTAATCTTAGAAGGCACTTGCTCCATTCATATCGAAGATGAAGTTCATGTCCTCGTTCCCGGTGACTATCTTACTATTCCACTGCGCAAAAAGCATCATGTTTTGGTAACTTCTGCTATTCCCTGCAAAGTGATTTTGCAAAGAATAGCAGCCTAAAAACAGATACCTTTAAAAATTAGTGGAAACTAGAAATCGAACTTTACCCTTGCTCAAACTCCCCATTCTGAGACCGATGTATTGTCAGGTAAGAGAAGCGTTTTACAAGGTCGACCTTTAAAATCTTGAAGATGTTTCCAACACCAACACTTCCTTCCATATATGGGCCCTTGTCAAGAGAAGTGATAATTGGGATGCCAAAGTCATTCTTAACAAACTACCTGGAAGAGGCATTGATCATAGGTGTTAGTTCTTCCACCAACCCGTGATCTAAATCCTTCAACACAATTAAAACTATAGAAGGTATTCACATGGCCTACTTCAAAAGGCCCAAAATCTTTGTAGCTGGCAAATAATAGTGTTACAGCATCCAGAGTCCTTA
>JACMPF010000039.1 GCA_014377665.1 Pedobacter sp.
GATTCAGTAGCAAGTTAAGTTGCTATAAAGTAATTAGTAAAACCGGCTCAGCAGCCGGTTTTTTTGTTTCATCGTTCCAGCGGTTATCCATCGTCATCTTTACTTTTACCCCATCGTCCCAGCCGAAGTACAGGACCTCAAGTATGCATATCGAGGTCCTGAAATAAATTTAGCACTGCATGATACCTTGAGTTGTAAGCTGTTTATCAAATGTTTAGCTCAGCCATGCAAGCATCAAAATTATTTCGTAAATTGTTATGAACACATAAACGCTAAGCCATATGAAAACATTTTTTAAAACTGCAGCTCTTGCGATTTTTGCAGCCTCTGCATTATTAACCTCTTGCTCTAACACCAAACTTTTGAGTTCTTACTCTGCCCCCAATTCTAAACTCCCAAAGAGCAGTAAAGTCCTTGTAATGGCTATGATGGGTGATCAGGATAAAAAGCTTCGGGCAAATATGGAAAAAATAATGGTTGAATGCCTTCAGGCCAGAGGGATTAATGCAGGTTCTGCAATAGAAGAATTTGGTATTGATGCCCTAAAATCGCTTGATGAAAAAACTGCCATGAAGAAAATAAAAGATCAGGGGTTCGACGGTGCATTCACAATTGCATTACTGGATAAGACCAAAGAATCCAGTTACAAAAGGGGCAGAATAGGAATAGCCCCATATCCATATAGATTCTGGGGCTACTACAACCACTATTACAGTAATTTTTATGGTAGAGTCTACATGCCTGGGTACATTTCAGATGATATTAAATTTATTTTGGAAGGTAGCGTATATGGCTTACAGGCAGATAAACTTCTCTATTCGGCTAAGACCAAAACTTTCAATCCAAGCAGTCCAAAGGCGCTAGCTTCAGAATTCACGAAGAAATTGCTCAATGACATGTACAAAAATGGAGTAATTGCAGATTAAAAGCTGATTTTATCATGTTTACCTTCATCATAAGTGGTAGCAGTAAGAATTGCTTTAAGCATATTGAAAGCTACTACCATTTTTGATGAGCTGCTATCCCAATATTCAGCTACCCTAGGCTCAACTTTTATAAGAATCAAACGCGGATCCTCCACGCCATCAGGAAACCAAGCTTTTATCGCTGCTGAAAAGTACGCTTCCTTTTTAGCTTTGTCATCAATAAGCTCAGCTTTTCCGTTTACCGAAACATAAGTATTACTAGACGGATCACTATAACCTAACGTAACCTGATTTTCCTTTGAAATTTCTTTAGTTTTAAGAGAATACTCATTAGTAAAGAACCAAATGCTTCCGTCATCTTCTACCTTTGCAGTACCCATTGGTCTGCTGGAAAACTCATCTTTCTCAGAAAGCGTCGTGAACATACAAATGCGCACTTCATCTATCATATCTTTTAATAAGGCAATGTTCTTTTCGTTTTTCATAATGTTTAATATTATTTGAATAATTAAACACCGGCTAATGCCTTTTGTTTGGTTGCCAAGTTGCTCAAAAGCCGCTTCTATACCCAAATCTATTGGCTAAGAAAAGACATTCCGTGGATGTTAATATCCCATCGGATGATGTTGAAGCAAACAAACTTGATGCAGCAGCGCAAATGCCCAACTTTAAACTCTTTTCCATCGACTGTTCGTTGTGGACGCCCAATAATACCCCGGCAGCGAAAGCATCACCGGCGCCAACAGCCCCAACAACCATTTCTTCAGGAATGTTGATACTTGGTTGGAATATAACCTGACTGGTACTGCTTACCGCAATGGCACCACTCGGAAAATGGACGACAACCCATCGCTTAACCCCCATTTCAATAATTTTTAAAGCTGCTTGTTGACAATATGCTCTATTGGGTTCACTACCTATTGATGTGGCTATTCCGGTAATCATGCGAGCTTCATATTCATTAACAAAAAGATAATCAATATACGGTAAAGCGGGTGGAATTAAACTACTAAAACGATCAGAATCTTCGCTCACTACATCCACGGATGTAATAAAACCGAAACTCTTTGCACGTTTGAGTACTTTGGCAGCTCTGGTCAAACCGTCGGATTCTAAAGTATCCAGCTTATCTAACAGCAACAGATACCCTAAATGAAACATCTTTGCATTCGAAATAGAAAAATCAAAGTGATCAATATCCAAAAGCGCATTGGCACCTCTTTGGTGAAAGAATGTCCGTTTTCCACTAGATTTTACCGTCATTACATCGGTATAGGATGTATAGGCAGACAAAATCTTCCTTAATTGAGTAGTGTCGATTTCCAATTCTTCACACTCATTTATGATATACTCGCCACGTTCATCATCTCCGACTAAACCAAGACCACTTAACGGAAAATCTGCTTGCAGTTTTACAAGATCTTTCAAAATATTGTATGCAGAACCACCATTACTCAAGCATTCAGAAAATATCGTCACTAACTTCTCTTCCTCTGGAAAAGTGTCTATGATTTTCACCTGGTCAATTATCCAGTTTCCGCCGACTAATATTCCGTTTCTCAATTTTTAGTTTTCACTAAGTAACTTAACGATTCTTAATTCGTCTTCTATAATTTCAGTGTACCTTCCAATTTCTTCGTTCGAAAAGAAATTATCGTTAAGGTCATCGTTGGCGGTGGAGACTTCACCAATTACACATTCTGCTGAGTCCGGGTAAAACTCATGCCACACGCCGGGATCAATGGTCACCCTATTTCCTGCATGAAGTTTTATTTTCTCTCCAGATGTAATCAGGCAACTTTGCCCATTTATTTTAACATTAAACCTGCCTCTGGTTTTTTGTATTTGCGGATCCTGGATCCAAAGCTGAACTACCAATACTCCTGTTCTGCAGATGATATCTTCCTTCTTCCTTTGATGTGTATGAGCTGGCGTAACCTGGCCTTCAATAGCATACATGACTTTCTCGCAGTATTCTTCTTCTTCAGCAAGGTTAACCAACACCAGTCCACAGTTTAAGAAAGATCCCAGCCCGAAGTCTGTAACATCCCATCTTGGATTTGGAGGCAGCGTCCAGCAGTTCTTTTTAAAAAAGATACCCGCATCACTTATTGCCTTATTAATTTCCGATCGTTTCATGTCGATAGTTTAATTGTAAGTAATATTTTGCACTCTACTCCCTGCGTGAGATTTTAAAGCAGCATCAAATAAAGAATGACTGGCAACGGCTTCATTCGGTGTCACACAGCCAAACCTACCAGATAGCTTTCCGGCTCGCTCGGCAAAGTATGCAGCAAGCATTTGCATAAAGCAATCAGAGAAACCAGCTTCAAAAATACCGCCTGTTATGGTTGGAAACACTAGACCTTTAAAACCAAGATCTGTTCTTTGCCAATACTGCTCTTCATTTTTCAAAGTAAAGTTCCATAACGCTTTTGTATCTTTGGTGCTATATTTAACTCCCCCATTTGTACCTAAAATTTCAATATACCAGGTATTAGTTTCTCCAGGAGCAATTCTTTTCATTTCCAAAGTCATTGGCACTTTATTTCCTTCAATTTCGACCTCGGTATTCAAAGTGGCATTATTCCAGGTGTCACATGTTGCTGTCCCGCCTTTGCCATCCGGTCTTTCTGTTATGATTTTCTGAAGTTGCGCATAGACCAGGTTAGGCTTCCAACCTAAACGTAATGGAACATGTAAAACATGCATGCCCAAATCTCCCATTACCCCTATCTCTCCGCAAAACTTATTCTGTCGCTTCCAGTTAATTGGTTTTTGTCGATCAAGATCACTTGAGTGCAGGAAACCTGCTTTTACTTCAATGATATCACCTAACATTCCGGATTGAACTTCGTTAATTACACGCTGTGGTCCGGGGAGAAAAGGTATCTCAGAGCTACACCTAACAAATCTTCCCAAGCGCTTAGCCACTTGTTCAATAGCCAAGGCAGCGTTAAGGTCAATACCAAAAGGCTTCTCCGCCAATAAATCCTTCCCCGATTCCAACACTTCAATATAATATTTTTTATGCAAATTATGAGGCAATGCCACATAAACAACGTCAATTTCTGAATTAGCGAGCAGCTCCTTATAATTTGTAGTAAGCAATTTTACTGTAGGAACTTTTCTATACCAATCTAAAACATGTTCATTTAAGTCGCAAACTGCTACCAGTTCAACCGCCACAGGAAAATCATTTAATGCAAACCATCTCCCAAAGGCACTTGCAGCTTCTTTACCCATCAAGCCGCCGCCAATTATTCCAACATTAACCCTTTCCATTACTAAATAAATTTGAACGCTTGTTGAGCGGTAGCACCCTCATGAACAATTGACATTAAAGCTTTAGTCATCCCTGCAGGATTATGATGTTGGATTACATTACGACCGTAGACAATCCCTTTTATTCCTTGCTGCATCAATCTATAGGTTCTATCTAAGATCTCATGATCACTTGCCTTCCCCCCACCTCTTACCAACACGGGTATATTCCCTGCTATTTCAACTACACGGTGATAATCATTTACGTCGTTTGTCGGATCAGCTTTTATAATATCGGCCCCCAATTCAACACCCTGCCTTACCAGCGGAATGATTTTATTTGGGTCGCCATCCACCATATAACCGCCAGCGGTATTATTTTCTTGAAAGACTAAAGGTTCGATCATCAATGGCATGCAATAATGCTCACAAACGGGTTTGATCTTTAAGATATTCTGGATGCATTGATCCATTACTTCAGGTTCATTTGGTAAACTGAATAAATTGACAACCACGCAGGTAGCATCTAGACGAACAGCCTGCTCTACCGGATTTTCTATCATTCTACTAAACAACTTAGCGGGCAATTCCTTTCCGTAAACATTGGCTACATCAGTTCTCAAAACAAGAGAAGGCTTATGACGCCCTGGGATAGACTGAAGATATTGCGCTTGCCCGATAGTCAACTGAATAGCGTCTGGGGCAGCTTCTACCAATGTATTAACTGCCCGCTGTATATTTTCTATACCACTCAAAAAACTGCTCTCATTGAAGAAGCCGTGGTCAATCGCGACATCAAAGCAATTTCCAGATTGGCTATTGAAGAGTCTGTTTAATTTATAGGTTTTCATAACCAAATATATATTTTACTACTTGTATACACAAGTGGAAATATGAGGAAATATTTTATATTTGTTAAACACCCCAAGACGCTGCTTAATGATCAGGAAAGAAACAACTCCACTGTATAAAAAGGTTATAGACGACCTCAAAATGTCAATCGATGACTCTAAATATAAGAAAGGTGATCTGCTTCCATCAGAGAATGACTTGTGCAAAACCTATAACACTACAAGGGCAACCATTCGCCAAGCACTTTCCGGGCTAATAAATATGGGTTACATCACCCGAAAGCACGGCAAGGGCAGTATTGTAATTGAACCAAAAAAAGGGCTCGGCATTCTTTCCTTTGCAGGTGTGAGCGCGGGTATTGGTGACCAGTCCTTAAGCACTCAAATATTACAAAAGCAAACTAAGCAGCGCTGGCCATTGGATTTCTTTTATGAATTGAATGAAATCGAATTGCAAAAAGGTTGCATCTATTTTAGGCGATTACGGCAGATTGACAATATTCCTGTGCTTTACGAGGAAACTTACATTACAAATATTAATCTTCCACGATTTGTGGGAAAGACTTTGCAAAATGTCTCACTTTTTAAAACCATAAAAGAGCTCTACAATATCGAAATCGCTACAGGTGAGCAAAAGATATGGGCAGTCAATGGTGACAAGCAGGTGAGTAAATTACTAAATATCAAGGCATCAGAACCATTGGTACATATGAAGCGAAGGCTTCAAACAAATATAAAAGATCTTAACATTTACTCCTCTATTTACTGCAACACTCAGGAATACTTCTTGCAGGATTATTTCTGATATTTTTGATACTTTTGCGGCAATGATGTTAAAAAAACTGCTGTTCATCCTACTAACTACGATTCTCTTCGGAACTTTAGCTTTTGGACAAAGTAACCCTGCCGATCTGAAGAAGAAGAAACAACAGTTGCAACGCGAGATTGATGTGCTTCAGAGAAATGCAAATAAGGCAGCAAGCAACAAAAAACTTACTATCAGGCAAATTGCTGATCTAAATAAAAAGATCTCTTTAATGCAGGACAAAATTGAAGTCATTAATTCTGAGATGAGGTCATTAGATCTTGAAATCCATAAAAATTCCAAGACCGTCAATAATCTAAAGGGGCAACTAGGTCAGCTCAAAAAAGAGTATGCCAGCATGATCCGCTTCGCCCAAAAAAATCAAAACTCTTACACAAAAATGATGTTCATTTTTGCTTCGAGTGATTTCCACCAAGCTTACATGAGAATGAAGTACCTTCAGCAGTTTGGCAATTACCGTAAAAAGCAAGCAGGTTTTATTCAAGGAAAAGAGAAAAACCTAAAATACAAGATTGTAATCCTGGATAAAAACCTGAAAGAAAAAAGTAGCCTGATGAAAGAGCAGGAATCAGAAAAAACCAAGCTTGGGCAAAATAAAGAAGTGCAAGATAAAGCACTTAGTAAGTACAGCAGTCAGGAGAAACAATACCGCCAAGGTATCCTAGAGCGAAGAAAAAAGCAAACAATAATAGACGGTCAGATTCGTGCAGCTATTTTAAGGGACATTGCGATTGCTAAGAAAAAAGCGGAGGAAGCCGCTAGACTTGAATTAGCCAGAAGGAAAGCTGCTGAGGAGCGCGCAAGAATTGCCCAGACGAAAATAAGAGCCGCGGAGATAGCAAAAGCCAAAGCAGCCAATAAGCCAATTCCACCAGCACCAAAAGAAGTTGTAAAAGAACTTCCCGTTGATATTCCAACCGTTCTGACTAAACTATCCTCAGATTTTGAAAAAAATAGAGGTTCCCTACCGAGACCGGTCGCTGGCAGAATCACTGAGGGTTTTGGAAAGCACACCGAGGGTCAGGCAGTTTATTATAACGATGGAATTAATCTGGAGCCTGAAGAGAATGCTGCTGTGCATACGATATTCGATGGAACAGTTAAACAAGTTGCTAGCCCATACGGCAAGTATTATGTTCTAATCAGCCATGGCTCATATTATACCGTATACCATAACCTGAAATCGGTAAGTGTTTCAGTTGGTGAAAAAGTAAGCACAAACCAAGTCATAGGTGTCGTTGGAAATGAAGCTGGCAAACCACACTTGCAGTTCCAAATCTGGAAGGGCATTAAAGCGCAAAACCCAGCCGGCTGGATTAGATAAGATCCATTCAAACAACACTGTTATCAAATTGTTAAGCCATATAACTAATGGAATATACCAAAGCATCTTTGATACACATAAAACCATCCAATTATCTCCTAAACACAGTAAGTATTAAAAGCAATTGATGAGCAACAAAGAAAGTAACAGTATTGGCGGAGCGCATGTACCGGAACAAAAGGTCGGCTCGGAAATAAATGCAAGTTCAACCGCCACATTCGCAACAACAAAAGAAGCAATCTCACATTATTATGTCGTTAAAAAACGGTTACTTGATGTAAATAGTTGGTTTGAATTTGCTAATCTGCCAGTATCGTCTTTCAAACTTTTTGACCATAGCTGCAGAGTAGCTGAAAGATCGGCAATTGAGGGTGATTATATTAGAATTGATATTCCGGGTCCAGGCACAAAAACTGGTCAGGGCTATGATTGGGTAGTTGTAGAGTCTATTCTAGAAGAAAGCAACAATTACGCTTCTGTCTTGACTATGAGGGTAAGACCCTCCGCTCATCCATTAAGCGATGATCAACATACCGCTCATTTTTTAACTGATGCAGCAAGCTCTACATTCCAGATTAAAAGAAGCGAAGCGATTGTAATTGCTGAACAACACGGTCGCAACGAGATCCCAAATCGAGAGACAGCACATACTTTTGATAATTTACGGAATACTGTTGTTAGCTGGAGCTCAAAGATTGGTTTCTCTTACCCACAGTGGAAAGGGTTGGTAAAAGGGCTGGTCAAACAACCTTAACTAATTTCTTATTCGAATGCGCACAATCTATTTAGTCGTTGGGCAAGCTCCTTGGGGTTAAGTATTGCAACTGGATGATCAAATCTAATAATTGAAAAGGGCATTCCATCAGCTTGTGCAGACTCTGGATCTTGTACCATAACATTTCCTCCCATTTTATTTATTAGTTTTGATCCTTCAAGGCCATCACTACCACCGCCAGACAAGATTATTCCTACGGCTTTTCGACCAAAGTCTTTAGCGAGAGACTCAAAAAATATATCTACAGCAGAATTTACAATTGCCGCATCCCGAGTAGTAACAATAAGTCTCCCTTCCTTGACTTTAATTGTTTTATTTTCTATCAAAATATAAATATTTCCTTGAATAAGATCCATATCCTTTTCCACTCTGATAACGTCCATGTTGGTATGTGGCATCAGCAGATTATTTAGTAAACTTGTGTAATCTCTGGAAAGATGAGTTACTACAACGAAAGCAACAGGAAGGTCACTACGGATCTCATCAAAGAAAATTTTCAATGATTGGAGTCCACCTGCAGAGGCTCCTATTCCAACTGTAAAGAAATTTTTATTCATTTTTTAAAAGGAAGCAATAATTGTGCTTAGATTACTGACTGTCTGTATTTAAAGCCTACAGGTTGAGTTATTCTGCCCAGTATTAGCTCATCAATCTCGGAGACAAAGAAATTTCTGGCCCATTGCGCACTGACATAGAGCACTTTCTGACCTTTCATCAAAGATAAATTAAAAAATAGTTGTGTATACAAGATGAATGTTTTACATTTGACTTGAGAGCGTTAATTTAAACGGGGGATTTTGGTCTTTTAAGACTATGCCCCCGTTTTCTTTTTCCTTCATTTTCTAAATAACCCTTCAATTTTGTCGCTATCTTCCAACATTAACATCGTCAACAACTAAAGATTACGATCTACCAAGCTGGGAGTGTAGCCCACTAGAAAAGCAGCTGATTTCATGAATTAAATCTAATAAAAATCATGATAGATCTTATTAAATATTAGGTGAAAATATCGTACTTTAGTTATATGTCATTTGCTGAAGAACATCAAAATAATCCATTTCTGAATGGCGGCGGTGAAATGGGAACGCTATTACGTTCATTTGATTGGTCTACAATCAGTTTAGGCAATCCCCATAGGTGGCAACAAAGCCTTAAAACTACTCTCGGAATTGTTCTAAACTCAAAATTCCCTA
>JACMPF010000040.1 GCA_014377665.1 Pedobacter sp.
ATCTATACAGGTCTCCGGGGATAGTTGCGTCCAAATTGATAAAAACAACAAATTGAAATCAAAAAAGTGCTCAAAAACTCTGTTTTGCTTGGTAAATCCCAAGCTTTTCAATCAAAAATTCAAGTTTAGAAAAATATAACCCCTAAAATTAAGAATAATAAAAGTCAATCCTTTTTTGCAACGGTCTTAGAGAGGGATCGAAATTAAGTGATTTGTAGGTCGATGTTCTTTTAAAGAATATGGATATTTCAAAGCTAGAAGAGCGCGATCAGCAGGAAGTTGTTGGTTATTTTGAAGTCCTTGATTTAATTGACGAAGGCTATGAGCATTTGCCGGTCTCAGAAAATGGTTTGAAGAATTTGCACAACCAGCTTTTGAAATACAGCCAGAAAGATTAATGGCATAAAGGTAACTATAAACAACACCCTAACCCTGTTGAAGCTCATCTAGCTGATGGTACCAGTCAGGTTATTTTTCAAACTGCACTTCCAGGCTTTCCTACAGAAGATGCTATGCGCGCAATGATATTCTAGTTTGATACGGATATAGAAACCCATCCGTTGGTAAAGTCTGCATTGTTCTGTTACGAATTTGTATCTATACATCCTTTTCAAGACGGCAATGGACGGTTAAGCAGATTACTTGCTACACTTCTTTTAAGAAAAGGCGGTTATCAGTGGATTAGATATGTAAGTTTTGAATATGAAATTGAAAGCCAAAAAACAGAATATTAAGAGCTTGTCAGACACAGAGACCAGGTGAAGACATTACTGAATGGGTTATTTTTTTCTGTCCAGTCTTAGAAATATACAAGAGGCCTTAATGATTAAACTGGATACTTACGGTGTTGAACAAAGCATTTCAGTTAAGGAAAAACAGCTACTCTATATTGTAGAAAGCAATGCTGGAATTAAAACTGGCGAGATCGATAAAAAGTTAGGGATGTCAAATTCAACGGTTAAGAGAATGCTTGACAAATTGATCATATTGAAGATGATTGAAAGGCAGGGCGTACGTCCTGGTTCATACTATAATCTTTTATAATTTATCGGCCCATTATCGGTCCTTGTTGGCTCTTATCGGCTCACGCAATAAATGGAAAGAAATGAAAAGGCCAGTCATACAAAAAGCAAAGCGAGCTGAAGACTTTAGTCAAGCAGATATTCTAAAGGAAGGTTTCTTTATTCAGGAATATGTAGATCGTAGGAGTTGATTAAATTAACTAAATCAGTCAATGGTTATCCCCCATTCTGTATGTTTTTATTGCCTTTAACATGGATATTTCGTATTTTTGTTAAACAGTGTTGCAAAGAAAGATTATGTATTTTGGCGACTATAAAAATTTTCCTGATGTAATCCTTAATCCGAAATTGCTTTGGGAGTTTAACCTTAGCGATTTTGATTATAAGGAAATGCGTAATATAGTTGTTCAAAGGGTAATTGAACGAGGATGGCCGAAAGACTGGTATTTTATATTAAACCAATATGGAATTGATGGAGTAAAGTTAGCCATTAAAAATTTGGCTTATCTGAATGACAAGGACATGAGCTTTGTAAGCCATCAGTTTAATATACCCTTAACTTCAATGAAATGCTACGAAAAGAAACAGTCAGTGAATCAACACTGGAACTCCTAAACATTTTAATGAATGATGAACTGCTGAAGGATTTTTTTCTGGTCGGCGGAACAGCTTTATCTTTGCAGATTGGTCATCGTATCAGCATCGATCTGGATTTGTTTACCATGGTTTCATTTGATGACAACCAGATGCTGTCTGGTTTGGAAGATAAATATAAATTTCAGCTGGATTATCAGTCTAAAAACACCCTTAAGGGAGAGATTGATGGAGTTAAAGTTGACCTGATTACACACAATTATCCATTGGTTAAACCATTGTTAAACTCTGATGGTGTGCGCATGGCTTCTCCTGATGATATTGCTGCAATGAAACTTAATGCCATTTCTGGCAATGGGACGAGATTAAAGGACTTTATTGACATTGCTTATCTTTCTTCTTCCATGACATTATCGCAAATGGTAGATGCTTATGAGGCGAAATATTCATCAAGAAATCCCGCTATGGTGATTAAAGCACTGGATTATCATAGGGACATTAATTTTAATGAGCCTATTGAAATGCTTGAAGGTAAATATAAGTGGAAGGATATCGAGCAGAGATTGGGGCAAATAACTTTGCATCCTACAAAGATGTTCAATCAAATCTATGAATTAAAACCGCATACCCAAAAGGAAGAAAAACAATCCCGGAATCAGGGGCTGGGATTGAGTAGATAATTATCGTCCCACGCGTGCTTTCGGCATGCGAAACGGAGGTTTCGCTTTGGGTTTACGGATTGCCAAAATGCTAATCCTTAATAATTCTTCTGGTAATTTGTAGTTTATTTCTTTTGCAACGAGTTCTTGAGTCATAAAATAGAAGTTTCCTAAACTTTAGATATGAGTTCGATTTTCGTCAGGACCACAACATTTAGTAGGGCTCCATTGTAGAGATGGGCGATGATGGTAAATATGTTCCGTTTGATGATCTTTTCTGGCGTTTCTCTTCTGCCTTATTTTTCTTGCATTTGATTAAGTAAAATGGGAAGTTCTTTGCCACTTCTGAAACTTCAAATAGTCCTGCCTGAGCAAAGTCTTGTTCTATGCTTTCCCTGTCGTAAAAACCATAAATCCATTTTCGGCGAGTTGGTTATAACAATCCTTGATCAGCTTTTCTCTTTCTGATTTGTCCAACAAGTAAATTAATCCATAGCAAAATATTCCGTCATAAAGATCATTGTCAAAAGGCATTTCAGTTACAGAGCCATGATAAACGTTTATGTCGTCTCCAAAATGTTTTTTACCTAAATCAATAGCAGTTTGTGAAATTTCAATACCGATTATGGTCATTCCATTGTCTTTAAAAATTTGGGCATTTCGCCCATAACCTATGCCAGGCACAAGTACATTTTTCACTTTATGCACAATAAAAAATTCATTTGCCAACACCGTGGATTTTGCAGGATTCAGTCCCCACATGGCTGATGATGGGAAACAATATTTTGCTGTCTGCGTGAAGTGAGATAACTATCCCTGGAAATCACTTTCATTTTCGGTGCACAAAGTGTAAAACGATTGAATGTCTTCCTTCACTAGTTGAATTTTCGCTTCCCAAATATTATACAGTTCAGCATATAAACAGTGTCCTCATCGGTGTTTTGTAAAGATTGTGCTTAGTTAAGTATCATCCTCTTAATTTATATGCATATAAATATAATTTCTTCTAAAAATCAATTTTATATTTATATGCATATAATTTTATTACATTTACCTTAATAGATGTAAATGCATATAATGAAAGGTTTGGCATCATTTGTAAAAGAGAAAAGGAAACTCGCTGGGTTAACACAGGAGGAATTTGCTGAGCGCACTGGGGTCGCCCTCACCGTTATACGTAAAATTGAACAGGGAAAAGATACCCTGAACATGTCCAGCGTCAACCAGGTTCTACTTATGTTCGGAAGTATACTTGCTCCCGTAAGCAAAAGGGAAATAGAAATAGTGGAGACATGAGAAAGGGATTAGTCTTCTATAACAATATACTCGCAGGTGAGCTCACTGAAACAGACGACGGGGAGTATGAATTCCAGTATAATAAAGATTATGTAGCGGCACACACTGAACAGCTGATCACTTTTTCTATGCCAGTAAGACAGGAAAGATACGTAGCCAACAGGCTTTTCCCTTTCTTTGAAGGATTAATCCCGGAAGGCTGGTTGCTGGATATTGCAACTAAAAACTGGAAACTAAATGCAAATGACCGCATGGGACTGGTGCTGGCCTGTTGTGCAAATTGTGTTGGAGCAGTAAGTGTTGAGCCTGTTGATCAAGATTATGAATCATAAATGTTTATATTGTTATAAAGATCTGAAGGACGAGACCGATTACCATGAAAGGTGTAGCCTGGAATTCTTTGGAACGAAAACTCCGCCAAAAATGGAGTATTCACTCAAAGATATGGTCAAGCTTGCAAAGGACGTGGTAGAACGTAGTGTCGCAGTTCCAGGGGTTCAGCCTAAGCTTTCGCTTACACTGGTTAACCAGAGTTTAGAATACGGAAACGCTCCAAGGCTTACTGTTGTTGGCGCACTTGGCGGAAACTATATCTTCAAACCTTCTTCAGATTATTACCCCTCAATGCCTGAAAACGAACATGTAACCATGCGCATAGCTGAGGAATTCGGTATACCCGTAGTAACCTCTTCACTCATAAGGCTTGCATCAGGAGAGCTGGGATACATTACTAAACGTATCGACCGTACCAATGAGGGAGAAAAGATCCATATGCTGGATATGTTTCAAATACTTGAAGCCTTCGACAAGTACAAGAGTTCAATGGAGAAAGTAGGTAAGGCAATCGGGGATTACTCCATGAATACACAGTTGGATAAACTGTATTACTTTGAGCTAGCCCTTTTCTCCTTTGTATCTGGAAACAGCGATATGCACCTGAAGAATTTTTCCATGATCCTCTCACCTGGTGGATGGATATTATCACCAGCATATGACCTGTTAAATGTAACCTTGGCCAATCCTACCGACAATGAAGAGCTGGCCCTAACTCTAGGTGCTAAAAAAAGAAAGATCGGCCGTCCTCAATTTGATGAATTCGCAAGCCGTCTGGAATTGACTACAAGGCAACGCGATAGAGCTTACAATCGTCTACAGAAAAATAGAGAGATCGTGGTGAAATGGATTGGAAAGTCATTTTTATCAGAAGATGCCAAAGAAGGATATCTTAATATAATGGCATCCCGCTATAGCCAATTTGGAATGTAATATTAGTATATTCTTAGACATGGCTATGCTATGAAACATCCACAAATTTGATCTCCATAATCTTATTATCGAAATCTTCTCCATGGAAAAGTGCTTTGGTTTTTATCCTGTTTTTATAGGTATAGACGGTGCTCATTGTACTTTCTAAAATATTTGCGATAGTTTGAGTATCCCTGATACCTAATCGCATCAAGGCAAATATCCGGAGACTAGTATTCAAAATCTCACCAGACTTAGGCCATATCTGATCTTCTGGATTAAGAAGTGCGTTAAAAGCATGAATAAAGTTTGGAAACAGTTTCAGGAAGATGGTGTCGAAAGTGTAAAAGAGATCTTCTCTTTCCTTCTTTATGTCTATCTCCTTTGCCAATTGCATCAGCCCTTCATAGTTCTTGATCTTTAGTTTGTGTTCTGTATTTCTTTTAACTTTTTCCAACCTGGAAATGTAACCTGAGATCAAGTGAAAGAAATGACCTAGATACTCTTCTTTTATATGTCCGTCTTCCTGGAGCTTTTTATTGATCTGATCTAGATACTGGTATTTTTCCTGCACAAAAGCTTCTCTTATTTTCACTTTCTTCAAACGACCGTTTACGATGTAAGAAATGATGCCAATACCTATCAGCCCAACGGTTACTACGCAAATCAGCAAGATTAGAACATTGATTTTTTTATTTTCAGATCGGATCAGTTTTTGGGCTGCAAGCTGCGTCAATGTGGTAGCGATATTTTTTTCTTGTATCTTGTTTCCGAAGAATGCCGCTTGCGCCATAGCTTCATCAAGTAGTAATTGTGCATCGTCTAACTCGTCCCTGTTCCACATTATTGTGCCGAGTCTGGAAATCGCTAAAGTTTGTTTTGTGGAGGATCTTATGTCATAGATCGCAGCCATTAACAATAACTCTTCCTTTTCTTTACTTGGCACTAGGTAGCTCAGATCATTTGCTACCATAGCATGCTGGTGGATCGTGAGGCCTTTTTTATGAATTAGTTGTTTTAAAATGCTCAACGCCTTTGATTTTTGGCCAGTAATCGTGAATAATTGGCCCATATTCTTGTATTTATCATATGTTCCCGGCTCACTCAACAGCACCGCTGAATCAAGCGTTTTTACAGATTCTGCCCTATTACTTAGGGAATAAAACCGATTGGTGTTGTAAGATGCGAGTTCGATCAATGCACGCGCCTTTAATTCATAAAAGCGCAATCTGCTGCTGTCTGGAAGTGAATTGGCGTTCAAATGGGCAATACAGTCAAAGGCTTCCTTATACATGCCCCAAGATAATTGTAGTGCACCTAATGTTATTTTACTCTCATTCAGTTTTTGACGATCTTGCAGTAAGCTACTGACCTGCATCAGCTTATATGTATACACGTGTGCAGAATCAAAACTATAACTTCTGTAAGCTTCAATTAAATCGCCGAGAATGGCATACCGTGCTGAAATATCATTTTTCGGAATGGCCCGCAGTGATGCTTTTAGTTTTTTTAACTGATGTTCCTTTTTACGGTCATAACTATTCTTTTTAAGTATTTCAGCCTTTAGCACCCTTAGTAAACTATCGGATGACTGTCTGCCATAAGCAGAACTTAACAAAAGTATCGACAGTAAAAACGGCAACAAAAATTTCATGGTTCAATACCTAATTGGCCCTATTTATTTATAATAGAGCCAAGTTAGATTAAATGAAGAAAATTTTAATATCCGCTAGGTGTTATTTGCGAAGACGTTGTTGTATTTGAAAGGCTAACGATAGGAGGTCGTCTCCCGCCTATTGCTCTAACCGATCGTTTATTCTATGAATGGAATTAAGTTGATAAGTAGCGATACCGCAGTGGAGGCCCCAAATTCAGATTTTGGTTTTGTTTCGCTTGTCCTGGTTGCCCATTTAGTTTGGATAAGGTCTTGTGAGTTCCGGTTGTTGTAGGCCACTTTAGCATTCAGACGTAACCAGTCAACTAGATCCTTATTTTTGGTTTCCAGGGTATATTTACGGGCATAACGTGCAAAAATTCCTTTAAATCCGGGAAGGTCATTGCCTCCATCTTCGTTATCCATTGTCTTGGATCTGAACATAGTATCTCTGGCATATCTCGCAATCCTCCCTGCTTCGAGTAAATAACTTTTTTCTTTGGTATAGTTATATAGCATAGTTGCTGCACCCAGGTAAGTTCCTTGATTGTATGTTGAACTCCAGGTTCCTGTTTTAATCAACCCTGTGTTTTTATCAAGATCGATAGCATCATTTACTTTACCAGTTGTTGCGTTGAGCAGATATATTTTAGACCAGCTATATAGTGCAATCGCTTTGTCGTAGTAAGTTTTGTCACCAGTAGCTTCAGCCAAGTAACAACATGCTACCATAGCCGGACCCTGTATACAGGCGTTTTTTGACGATTTTGTTTCATACCAGTTGAGCCCGCCTCCGTACTGGTTAGTAAATGCACGTGCATACATTTTATCAAATTGGTCCTTCCCCTTTTCCAGATAAGCTTTATTTCCTGTAAGCAAATATCCACGTACAGAAAACAATACCGCCCAGGCGATGTCATCATTATAATTGTTGTACATCCAGTCGGACTTATTCTTTGCTATGAAGTTATTATACATCCGATTAAACCGTTCTGCGTATTTAACGTCTTTGGTGACTTCATATGCGTCGAGCACAATTTCCATCATCTCTGCTCTATCCCAGAAGCCCTTGCCTGTTTCAACGCCATATTGCGTGTACCATGCATCAAATATTTTGCCGGCAATTTGAATTGTCGGGGCAGAAGCTTGCGCCTGTTCCCGGCGAAATATCCACTTTTGAGAATTGAGGTTTCCAGCTTTAATTAATTCAACTTTAGTGCCATCCGCCGTGGTACCATCCGGCAAATTTATTAATAATTCAGGATGAGCTGCAGATCTCAAGTAGTATGCGCCTTTATTTGCTTTTTTTATGATCCATTTCCCGTCAGCACTCCCGTTGTCATCCTTTTGATCAATTTTTAAAACGTTACTAGAGGCAGATGTTACATGAAGAAGTTTACCGCTTGCTGCATTTGTCAAGGTATATAGTCCTTCACCAACATAAGTTGTGACCCATCTTTGAGCTTCTGATCGAGTATCTGTCCAGACATCAATATGGGCTCCGTTGTCCATTGAAGCATTATTCACCTCCAAAACCTTGAAGCTGGTGTTTGAGTTTATTGAATAGATCGCGCCGGATTTTATGCCTGCTGTTTGGGCTGTTATTATGTTCGCATAAAACAATAGTAAGATAAGGAGTGAATAAATTCGTTTCATTGGTGGTTGATATTTATATGGTTATATATTTTGTAAATATGGTTTATTGAAAGATCAGTACCATGCCAGGTTCAGATTTATCGGTCACATAGCCCTGAACATTCCATGTGCAAAAATAGTCAGGTGCCACCACCCGATCCTGAGCAGCTAGCAAAAACTGCCGCCCACCTTGTATCCATCGCAGCGGCTAACAGTGCAGTTTTACCCCATCGGGAGTGCCCTTCAACCCCAATCTGTTTTGGATTTATGGAGTTTATGGTTTGAAGATAATCTAGTGCTTTGCTCAGTCCCCAGCCCGGTAAATTTGATGGCGACGCATCTGTTGAATTAATTAATGGTGCGAACTCTTCTTCAGGCGCCATGGTAGGCATACCAGGTGCCTTGAATAGTGGGAGTGCATTCATGCAGGGACTTGCAAGAGTGGTGGATTGTTTAGTTGCTTCCTTGTTCTTAATTAAACTTTGTGCCAAAATGATATTCGAGGCAAACAATAAGATTAAGGCAAATAAGGCACTTTTTTGATTCATTTTCATATTTGAACGTTTATTTGGTTAAAATGAATGGATACTTTATGATCCCGCTATTTCAATACCGCTGCCCATCCGCCGTTGCGAACCATTTTAATTGATATTTTATCTCCAGTTTTTACCTGAATAGACTTTTTTCTGTAATCCATTGCCTGCTTGCCTGCATTTATGCCGTCCTCAAAGTATGTCATGGTATAGGTTCTGCCTTTGGTAAGGAAATCGAAAGTCAGTTCAATGTTTCTTTCTTTCTCTTTTCCATTGGTAATGCCACCAACAAACCATTTGTCGCCCTTACGTTTTGCAACAACTGCTACCTCACCTACGGTGGCTGACAAAGCTCTGGTCTCATCCCATGTAGTTGGCACACTTGTAATAAATTCTGTACAATCCGGGCTTCTGTAATATAGAGTCGGATTATCAGCCAGCATTTGTACTCCACTTTCGAAAACAACATATAGCGCCATTTGATATACTCTCGTGCCGATACCTGTGGCATTTGGTCTTACTCCACGGTTTACGTCTGGTTGCATGTTGAGCATTGCGCCAGGCGTGAAATCCATCGGCCCAACAGCATTACGCATAAAAGGTAAAAAAATGCTGTTGTCCGGCGTACAACCTCCCATTTGCTCCAAACCTCTCACCCCTTCATAAGAGATAAGGTTTGGATATTTATATTCTAATCCGGCTGGTTTGAAAGAGCCATGAAAATCCACAAAAACTTGATGTTTAAGCGCCTCTTTTACAACGTTTTCATAAAAATTTACCATCCATTGGTCGCTCCGATCCATAAAATCAATCTTTACTCCTTTTATCCCCCATTCATGAAAGGTCTTGAATAAAGGCATGTTATTGTGTACAGTCAACCAGGTTAGCCAAAGAATGATATCTACATTCTTCGATTTTCCATAACGGATCAGTTCTTTCACATCAACCTCAGGATTTGGGGTGTATGGGTCAGTAGTGTTTTTAGCCCATCCCTCATCCATAACAATATATTTAATGCCATATTTTGAAGCAAAATCAATGTAATACTTATAAGTATTAAGGTTATATCCCGATACAAAATTTACATCCGGGCCGTAAGGGGTAGCATCATTCCACCACTCCCAACTTGCCTGCCCTGGCTTTATCCAGCTTGGATCTGGGATTTCACTTTTTGCTGCTAGTTTTAATGTCATGGTATTTTCCATCAGCTGTCTGTCGTCTGAAGTGATCACAAAGTATCGCCATGGAAAGTTTCTGGTACCATTAGTTTTTGCAATATAATCTGCTGACTTAGTAATCTTTTGGCTTCTATCGCCATCTGAAACAAATTCAAGGGGTGCTTTTGGAAAAGCGCCTTCCACTCCATTATTCCCGTTACCTTTTAGGAAAAGCGCTGGATAATCTGAAAGATCTGACTCACTTATCAAAATCTTGTATTTCTTTTTTGAATCAATTAACAAGGGCAGGTTACCCATTTTATCAGCAGGCTTCCAAGAATTTGAATTTATGTGCTGATAGGCTTCCTCATATGCAGATTTAAACCCATTATTTTGCTGTACATGCAACAGATAATTTTCGGGGAAGTTAACTTCAAATTGCTCATTCAATATTTCGATATCGTCCTTTTTAGCTGTAATAAACCGGTAAGCTATCCCATCATCAAAAGCACGAAATTCTACTGAAAAGTTACTTTTAAATGTTAGTAGTAAGCCATTATAGTTATTTTTTACCGCTGAGAATTTTAAACTTACATAAGGTTTTATAACATTTTCCCCTTTATTTCTTTTGGAAGAAGTTAGCTTTGGATTGCTACCTAGAATTTCGTCTCTAAGTGTTAAAGAGAGTGAACTCTTTTTAGTTAACTCTTGATTTTTTCCAGTTATAGAGTAGTAAATTTTATCACCTAGTGTTATTGAGACTTGAATTTCTCCGTTTGGAGACCTTAAATCCATAAACTTTGACTGTGCATGGAGTTGTATGGATAGCCCAACTAACAGGGTTAAGCATCCAGTGATTTTTGTAATTAATTTCATATTATTTTTGTGTGTGTATGTTTTCAATTTAAAGCGCTTTTAAAATTTTTTTACCAACGTCATTTATTTTGGTATCATGCCATTGAGTACTATTGAAAAGTTGAAACTTTTTATCGCTTCGGTGTCCAGAGCTTTTCCATCCTCTTTATCGCCATATTCTTTAATGTTATAAACAGGCGCCTGAGACAATGAGAAGAATCTTATTAGAAAAAGCATGCACATAGCCTCTGAAATGGTAATACAAAATGTTTTCATCGTTCACTCTTTTTCCGTGCCGCTGCAACATCCGCAATGGTTATTACGCTTGCATTATTGCCAAAACTGTTGCGTACGTAAGTAAGCACACCTGCAATTTCTTTATTTGTCAGAAAATCATGTGCAGGCATTACGTTACTATAGTGTTCCCCGCCAATATCAACTCCCTTCATACCATTTAACAATACATTGATTATCCTGGTTTTATTACCTAAAACATAGTCTGTTTTGGTTAGCGGAGCATTTAAATTTTGGACACCACCACCGTCGGCCATGTGACAACTTTGGCAATTTTGGGCATAGACTTTTGCACCAGCTAGATAGGAGTCTTTATTTGCTGGCGATATTTTAGTTGCTGTAACAGTTCTTTTAGCTGGAGAAAGAGTAACTGCCTTGGCTTCAGAGGATACACCAACGCCTTTGTAGCTGATCTTATAAATCGCTCCTTTGGAATCGTCAGTTACATACAAAGAGCCGTCTGGACCTTGTGCCAACCCGCATGGGCGATGATCTGCTCGTCCTGATGCAGTGTTTTCAGGCGATCCTGAGAATCCATCCGCAAAAACCTCCCAGTCTCCAGAAGGTTTACCATTTTTGAAAGGCTGGAAAACCACATAATAACCAGCTTGTGGCTCAGGTGCACGGTTCCAGGAGCCATGGAAAGCTACAAAAGCACCGTTTTTATATCTGGCAGGAAATTGGTTTCCTGTATAGAATAGTATTTCATTTGGTGCCATGTGTGCTGGAAAGGCAACAACCGGATCAATATATTCCGCGCTTCCTTCTTTTTTACCATCGCCTCCATATTCCGGAGCAATTATTTTTTTGCTTTGCAGACGGTCATAATAGATGAACGGCCAGCCTGCATTATCGCCTTTATTAAGCGCATACATACACTCGGCAGGTGTTTCCGAGTTTTGTTTGGCATTGAATAAATTCGGAAATAAGTTATCCAGCTGATCACGACCATGCTGCATCACATAGAGTTGATTGGTCTGCTTGTTCCAGTCTACACCTACTACGTTGCGCAAACCACTAGCATATCGAACGCCATCGGCATAAGTTTGACGCAATTTATCTGGCTTAAACTGCCATACACCACCTGCGGTCTGCAATAGGGGGCAGCCTGGCTGACCTAATGAGCCGCGTTTCCTGTCTTCGATCTGGCAGGAATTGGAGGGACAACCTATCGGGATATACATGTTTCCGATATTGTCCATAACAATAGACTTGGTTTCATGCGTGCCCTCGTCAACCAGACCGGTTACAATCGTTTCGGGTGCATCGGCGTTAATAACCAGTTCATTGGTATCAATTTTATATCGGAATATCTCCGAATTTGAAGCCACATATAAGTGATCTTTATATAGGCTTATTCCAGTGCCACCATAGTTGCCAAAACCTGACTTTACAATTGCTTTCCCATTTTTTTCTTCAAGCAATAGGGTACCCTGGTTTTTTACTGTTCTAGCAAGCCTAACGTAGATACGTCCTTTTGGCGTTACAATCAGGTGGCGGGCTTTACCGATCCCCTCAATAAGCTTCACTACTGAAAAACCCTGAGGAACTTTTAGACCTGCATTTATTGATTCATCTTGCCCCGGTTTGTCTTTTAGTGCTGATAATGTGGTGATAGTTAAAGCCAGAGAAGCAACTAGCAATCCTTTTGTGTATTCTTTAATCATGTGAATGATTATATTTAAAATTTAATTTCAGAAGAATTTGATGTAAAGAACTTTTTCTTGGGCTGAGGCTCTTTCACCGTTAACTTTTTAAATCCAGACCTGTGCACATCGTCTAAAACAACAGCAGTTCTGAAATCGGCCTTAGTGGCAGTTAGAGACAACCCTTCAAACTGTACATTTTGTGCGTGACGAATGAATACGCCCCATGAAGGCAATTGTCCAAACATATCGTATTCCGGATAACTTGCAGGGTTTTCAGGGATATCGTTCAAGTTACCAATCGTTATTTTTGCTAAAGCTTTGTCTGCGCCTCCAGAAAATTTGATCACAATATTTCTAAGCTTTACATTAGTGATGATTTGATCTGGCAAACCACCAATTACTACACCAGGCATTGATTTGAGGGGATTTTTTTCGGTACGTATTTCAGCATTTACATTTTGGATAGATATATTTTCCACTTTTCCTTTACGGCTGCCTTTGCGTGCACCTGCACGTAAAAATATAGCGTTACCTATGTTTGTCCCTTGCAGGCCATCAATTTCTATATTTTCTATAGTTGCTCCGTCTACAGCTTCCAATGCAATTGCCGAACGGTTAGTGTTAAACACTTTATTGTTGAGTATGCGGATATTTTTAAACCCTCCGATCGATGCGGTGCCGAATTTAATGCCACTGGCATCAGTAGTCATACTATTATTTTGTATTAGTATATTTTGATTGGCTGCGTTGGCATCTAACGATTTTAAGCATATACCATCATCACTGCTATTGAAATAAGAGTTGGTTACTTTGAAGTTCGTACAATCCACAATATCGATCCCATCATTGTTCCAAAATGCCCGACTTTCCACCTTTATGCTGTCAATGATTACGTCCTTACATTTATTGTAGCACTCGACCCAGCATGCTGAATTCCGTAATGTGATATTTTTAACTATTACCTGTTCGCAGCCGAACAAATTTATGATCATGGGGCGTTTATCTTCATCAGGACGGCTCACTGAGCGGTCTTTGATCAATCCCTTTTTTACTAGTTCACCTACAGCAGCTGCTAGTGCTTTGCCCTGCCCATCGATTTCGCCTTGTCCTGTAATTCCAATGTTTCGTTGGTTCAGCCCAAGAATCAGCGCAAGAGAGGTTTGAAAGTTGTGGTCAAAGGGCGTATTTTGGCGATCGTAATCAAATGGATTAGTTGAACCTAAGAGCACAGCGTCTTTGTCCAGCTGTATAGTAACATCTGATTTGAAATGAATACAGCCGGTCAGGTATTTTCCTGCCGGGAACACCAGCCTGCCACCCCCATTTTCACTGATGTAATCTACACCAAATTGAATTGCGCGGGTATTCAGAATTATACCCCCCGGCTCTATACCGAAAAAGGAAGCATTGTAATCTTTTGCTGAAACATTAAAAACATGGAGTGTTAAGATCACTGCAGAAAGATAGGCCCGGTTAAGAATTCGTTTCATCATTTATGTTTGGTTGTGTGATTAGGTGATGTGGCAATCCCCAAATACAAATTTGTGCATACTGCCCTGCATTTTTTTGGGCTCGGGTACTTACCTTTGAAAAATCAAAACCCTTGAAAAGTTAATTATCTTAATATCAATCATTTGTTTGCTTGTTTAGGCATAAAAATCTAAACGTAATAACTGCAATTTTGTGGGTATAAGGTTGCAGATTTTATAGATAACGAGTCAAATCTAAGAATTTCTTTGAATGCTAAGATAACCAACAGTGGTTCATATTACTCTTAGGGAAAAGATTTTGGTAACAGTTAGTAATCACTGCAAAAGGTTTTCATTATTTTTATTTTGTATAAATGTCTAGTTGTTTGCCTTTGCTCATATCATCATATTTTACGAACCAACCATGGAGAGGCGCTCCACCAATTGTAATTTTAGAAATATTTTTTCCAATTCCTTTTTTGTTAATGATAAATGTCTTACCGCTGCCAAGCTGTATTTCGACTTTATCAAAAATAGGTACTGAAACAATATATTCTGGGTCTGCAGGTGAATAAGGGTATATACCCATTGCATTTAGTACATACCAGCCTGTAAGCGAACCATAGTCATCCATTCCGGCCAACGCAAGACCTTCCGGGCCCATCCCGAAATAATCTGACAACAATTTGGTAAGTATGGCCTGTGACTTCTCTGGTTTGTTCAAGAAATAATATAGATATGGATAGGTAAAGTCGGGTTGATTGCCCATACAGAACTGCCCAAGGAAGACGGATAAATTATCTTTTGCATAACCGCCCCATGGAACCGAGAAAAGGGAATCAATTTTAAGCTCGAAATCTTTAGGGCTTTTATACAAAGAAATAAGTCCTTTAGTATCATGCGTTACAAAAAATGATGCCTGCCAGGCGTTTGCCTCGCGGTACATAAATTCGTAGTAAGGGTAATTGGGATCAAATGGTGTAACCCATTTTCCGTCGGCAAGGCGGCCTCTCATAAATCCAGTTTGGATATCAAATACTTTTCGGTAGTTCTGGCTGCGGTTCATCATAGTTTTATACGTATCATTATCCTCCAATGCTTTAGCCATTTGTGCTATGGAGTAATCTGAATACGCGAATTCAAGTGTTTTGGTGGTGCCGGCAGTAGATACAGTTTCTGTTGTTGGATTTTGAATGTTTGCTTCGGGCACATAACCCAATTTGAGATATTGAGCATTGTGAGGCCTTGGACCCTTTGTGCCATCTCCAGTTGGCGTATTCGCATTATTTAGCATCAAACGGTAAGCTTTCTTAACGTCATAATCCCTTATACCGCGGGCATAGGCGCCAGCGATAAACACGGAAGAAAAATCTCCATGGAATGAAGTCGGCAGAAATCCTGAACGCTCTCCATTAAGAATCATGGATTTGATAATATTGTTGCTGACATCAGGCTGAATCAAATCCAGAACAGGCAGTTGTGTACGAAAAACATCCCAGATTGCTGGGCTGGAATAGGTTTCGAATCCGGGAATAGTATCCCGTTCACCAGCTATTTTTCCATCCGCATCGCTTGTGACATTTGGGGGACAAAACTGTCTGTATAGGCATGAGTAGAACATTATTTTTTGCTTTTTTGTCCCACCTGTCACTTTGATCTTGCTTAGGAGTTGCTCCCACTTCTCATCAGCATCTTTATAAACCTGGTCGAAGCTCTTGTTTGCAATCTCTGTATTGTAATTAGCTTTCGCACCTTCGGGGCTAACCCTTGAAATCCCAATTTTAACCTCCAATGGTTTATCAGAGTTTTCGAAACTGACCACCGGAATATCAATGTTCCCGGTAAGTTTTCGTTGACCCCCTGCACCTTGGCCGCTACTTGGGACGTTGGGCTGATTAGGATTGCGTTTGCTAATGTCAATGCTCTTGATCCTATGATTCATTACCGCGTAGAAGTAGAGGTTGCCCTGTTTTCCTGTAATGGTAAAATTACTGGACTTATTGAGTTCCCAGGTACTACTACCGCCGCCTGTGTGTACAAGATCAAATGCGAGTTTTTTGTCCTGGCCACCTGTATAGGTATATTTATGATATGCAGCCCTCTTTGTGGCAGTAAATTCTGCCTTAATCTTATATCGATCCAGCATAACCTGGTAGTATCCGGGATGTGCCACTTCATTTGAGTGATTGTAGCTCGAGGCAAAATTATCGGCTGTGAAATTGCTGCCTTCCAGAGGCATGATGGGAATATTAAGGTCTCCCCAATGATTACCGCTCGTTTGAGCGATTGCTTTGATCGTCTTTACTTCATATTCATAACCACTACCGCTGCCATAAGTAGTAACTGGAACTACTTGTACCATGCCGTGTGGGACTGTAGCTCCAGGCCCGGTAAGCCCATTCCAGGTGCGCCATGGTGGATTATAGCCGAGCAAAGTAGAATCGGTTAAAACCGTTGTCCCCATAAGTGGGTTTACATAATTTGTAAGACGAACTTTGTTCTGTCCATAAATAAAAGCTGGCAACATGATCCCAGCAATAATTAGACTTTTAATTTTTTTCATAATTATTCCAACTATCTTTTGTTCCAAATTTGAAACATTCATAATGCTTTAGGTTCACGAATATCCCATTTATAGGATTTAAAAAACATATTGTTTGATGCCTTCCAAGCAACTTGTAAACTTTATAAGTGTTTTGTCGCACTAGCAAAAGATGAAAGAGCTATCGGAGCTATGTTGATGCACGATATTAGTGCTTTATAATAATAATATATATATATGTTTAATTTTAATTTACGCAATCGTTGTCATTAGTACGTTGATCTAAAATGCCTGATAAGCTGAGTGCTTAGGACTTATTATCTTTTTTCCAAGCTGAAAGAGCGGCGCCTATTACGTCTTTTGGAGTAAGTATTTTAGCATTCATGGCAAAAGACAAGCGAGAATGATAAACAGACCACTCATCTGTGTTCATAGCATCTAGGGAAGTCCCGAATAATGGTAAGCAGTATTTTGTGAAATAGTTCAGTAGCCTGTTTTTCATTAATGGCCCAGTAAAAGTTATTAGGATCTGTGCATCTCCTCCCGGTAAAAATTTTCCATCAATAAATTTTTTCTCCCTAAAAAAAATGGCACCTAATTGCTGTCGCTCAGTGTAGAAATGTTCCGTATCATAAGCTTGGCTGGGAATCTTCAATTTACTGCAATATGTTTTTAAGTTTTTATCCAATCGACACTCATCAGGCAACTTGAATTCGAACTTTTCTACAGCATATGTTTTAATTAAGTTGTCGCAGTTGGCCTCAAAATCTTGCTTATTAGAAGGGTCGTCAAGTTTTATGTGAATCGTATTATGACCATTATTACTTAGGTCTTAACGAAATTTTCCATCGCAGCAAAGAAGGCACAGGCCTTTTGAATGTGGTGCCATAAATAATCAGTCTCCGACCTTATTTCCATCAGGGCGTACAAAATAGATGTGTCATGATGCGCATACCAGGAGTGTTAGAGATTGAGCTGGTCGCCCAATATCAATCTTAATATTTTATACTTCTTTTACATGATTTTATCCCATAGTATTAATACAGCATTTATGCAAGTGTTTCCAGGGTAGATAATTGTGTGCAATGAACCAATATTGTAAAGTATGATAGCGACGGCACCCAAAATTAGCATTATTAATGCTATTGACGCCGTGCTCTTGAAAGTTTCAACCTGAACCAGAAAAAAGTAGTCATACGTAGAATTAGGATCAAGAAGAATAGGAAACCGCTCAAAATCTCTATACCAATAGGTTTAACTGCTACTATGGCAGATGCTTAAGTCACAAAGCGGTAAAAGGAATTTGGCGATTACTGGTGCAGCATGACAGCCATTGAAATTTAGAAGGATTTGTGTGGAACCTCGTATAAATACTGCACGATGGTAAATGCAAGTCTCGCCATTCATATTACGCCCATTGAATTCTAAATAAAGTGGTATAAGAAAACAACATCGCCGGTATAGGCAGGTTTCTTTTGGTCTTTGATATTTAGTGTGGCCTCAATTACAACTTTAGTAGTTCCTCTTAGGTTTGCGATGGCTTTAAGTTTCGCTTTTAACTGCACTTCACCGTTTACTAAAACAGGCTGTCCAAATTTGAAGTTCTCAATTCCATAGTTGATCTCCATTTTGATATTGCGGACGTCAGCAATCTGCTTCCAAAGATATGGAATCAATGATAATGTTAAATAACCATGGGCAATTGTTGCTTTAAATGGCCCTTCACGTTCCGCTTTCTCTTTATCTACATGAATCCATTGATGGTCCAGCGTGGCGTCAGCAAATTGATTAATTTGATTCTGGTTGATTGTATGCCATTGAGAAAGACCTATTTCTTTTCCTAAATGCGATTCATACTCTTCAAAGTTGTTTATTATTATCATATTTTTTTATATCAATTAATCTTATCCCCTTGGTTGACCAACAAATTTCAATCTACACTATCTCTTGCTATTCTTACGGCTTAGCGATTCTAAAAGTAAAAAAAGCCAGCAATATTCACTGCTAGCTTTTGCTTTTATTTTAAATAGGTTTCAATATTCTAAAGCTTAGCCCATAAAGTTTCGCTATCTAGAGCTCGGGAATTCTTTTCTCAACGCTTCCGCCTCCCTTGTAGTAAGTTTTGAAACACTTCCGTGGCGCGCATCTGGCGGGATAGAAATCTTTTGTTCAACTTTCCAATTCCTTAAGTCTTTCGAAGTAGAGATCCCATACTTATCTGCCATTGGATAGTCATATAGCAGTAGCCATCCTGGTTTCAATGGGTCTTTTATCACGCTTGGGCCTTCCGTTATCGTTGGAGCGATCTGTCCTCTATTTAATGGGCCACTATAGATTTGGTAAGGACCTTCTATCTTATTAGAAGTCGCTACTCTTATTCCCCTTCGTTCTCCTGTCTTAATCCCAAATTCTTCCTCTTTATGAAATAGATAATACGTTCTACCATCCTTTATTAGCGTGCCGTCAATTACTGAATATGGAGGGTTGAACATTACTTTCGCTGTTGTAAATATCTTCCAGTCTTTGGTTTTTGAATACCAAAGTCTACTTTTTTTCCAACCGGCATCCTCGAAAGTTGAAGACCAGAATAGTGTGTA
>JACMPF010000229.1 GCA_014377665.1 Pedobacter sp.
GGGTTTATTTCCCATGTCCAGGGTTTCTTAAACGTAGTAAACGTTTTGGCTTTCAGTCCTATTAAAATATTTTGTTGACTTTGATTCGCATCGACTTTATTTGTCATTTTCCCAGTGGTAACTGTTCTCTTCCTTTTTATAAAATCATACTCCTTTCTGGTCATCTCCCCAGATGCCCCATGAAAAGAGCAGTTTTCTGCATTAATAAGCTGCCAGGTATTGCTAGTATGTTTAAAAGTGTAGTTTAATTGCCACTTCCAACCTGCACCGCCCTCATAATTTAAAACCAGTGTATTAGTCTGAATATTCATCGGACGGAGCGGGTCACCCATAGCGCCACCTTCTTCTGATCTTAGAATGAAATCGTTATTTTGTAAAGCCAGCTTGTAATTTCTTCCTTGTTTGAAATAGATAGCAAGCATCCTTGGTTTTTGTATTTCGGTAATGATTTCAGTATCATTATCTCCATAAGCACGACTTTCTTTAACTGCTGCATAGAATTCTAAAACTAGCGCCAGATCTTCAGTTTTATCATTGTTTAGATCCCCAGTTGCCGAATCAATGACTTTCCATTGGGGCGGCAATAAGGAATTTAATGTCCTGCCTTTTTGGGTTAGTTCAGGGTATTTAAAAGATTGGGCCGATGATAATTTAGAGAAAAGTAGTAAAGTAAGAAGTGGGATTATTTTCATAGATATTCTAATCAACGCAGATCGGAATTAAAAAGTGTTCTGAAACTGGTTTTATTTATTGGAGAGGCATACCTAAATTATTAATGCTCTAAATTATCAGTGCTGAATTAGGTATTAATTGCCTATTACTTGGCCTTTATTTGACAAATTGATTAAATGAATTATAAGCGAACATCAGAAAATTTTGCAAAAAAAGGGCCGGATTGCTCCGGCCCTCTGGGTATATATCAATAGGGATTATTGAATAATTTTACCGTCTTTATCAATTTTCAATGAGCCTTCTTCGGCTTCTTTCTTAACATTAATCAGATAGTATGAAGTTTTGTCAGCATTGGTAATCAGGAATGCCGCAACTGGTGTCCACAATTTAACCGGCTCTGACGCCAATGTTGCTTTTACAGAATCCGGTAAATTTTTCAATTCAACCGGTGTTTTTGTAGTACTATCTTGTCTTACAGCAACAATGTGACTGTAGTTTTTTATCTCGTTTGCGCTTACTGTAGTGAATCCTGCTAATGCTAAAAATGCTGCTGATAAAATGATCTTTTTCATAATTTTTATTTAGGGTTAATAAATTAAATAATTGATTTCAATTACGGTTAGACAATGATTCATAATTGTGCCACTTGGATTTTATTTTGGCATCGCATTGATATATAGAGTATTATATAAATAATGGATTAAATGTATTGAGGAGAAACGCTACAATCTGTTGCTTAAGGAAGCATCTTTTATGGCTTGATAATTGCAAAACCCAATGAGTTAATACCCTCTTCCTTTGGCATGGGATCTCTGGTGCTGACAAAATTTAGTTTAACCCTAATCACTTTAAAATTATGATACGTTTCAGATTTTTAACATTAGCGGCGCTCTCTCTAATTCTCGCATCTTGCGGGAGTTCTAAGAAACTTGCAGATGCAAGTAACAAATACAACAGATTGGATAGCACTTACCAGTTGCTTCAAAATGATTTAGCACGTAGCAAAGATTCAACATCTAAATACAAATCTTATAGTAGGCAGCTGGAAGATCAGCTGAAACAACAACGAAGCTCTAATGATCAGATGGTGAACCAGCTTAAAGACTTATCTGTAATCTCCGGATCACAAGCAGAAAGTATCAAAAAATCATTAGACAACATAGGTTCTAAAGACGCCTATATACAAAACCTGCAATCGGCCATTTCACGTAAGGACTCGCTTACCATGAATTTAGTAATGAACCTCAAAGGAGCAATTGGTAATCTTGATGATAAAGACATCAATATCAAAGTGGATAAAGGAGTGGTTTATATCGACATTTCTGATAAGTTATTGTTTACCACTGGCAAGTACGAAGTAACTACGAGTGCTAAAGAAGTACTCGGAAAGGTAGCTAAAGTGCTTTTGAAACAACCTGACATTGAGTTCTTAGTGGAAGGGCATACAGATAATGTGCCATACCAACAAGGCGTTTTGTTGGACAATTGGGATTTGAGTGTGAAACGCGCTACGGCTGTTGTTCGTATATTACAGAATGAGTACAACATTCCTCCGGTTAGAATGACCGCGGCAGGTAGGGGAGAATATGTTCCTGTTGCAGACAATGATTCTGAAGCGGGAAAATCTGCTAACCGTAGAACAAGAATAGTAATCTTACCGCAATTAGATCAGTTCTTTAAGTTATTGGAGACTCCTAAAAAATAGGATAGATTTTTTGTGGCCGTTGCTCCAATTGGTGTAACGGCTTCTTTGTGCCACGTTGTCTGGCCTTTGATAAGAAAAATCTGTTACCTTTAAAATATGAAAATTGGAATGATTGGTTTGGGGGATATGGGCTGCTTATACGCCATATCCTTTGCAAAAGCAGGCTACCAGGTCTTCGGGTGTGATTTACCTCTTCAATTAGACACGTTGAGGGAGAAACTAGCGCCTTATGATATTGAATTAATGGCCGATGGAAAGGAAGTTTCCCGCCAATGCGATGTAATTTTTTATTCCGTAGAGGCGGAGAAAATTGCAGATGTAGTAAGGCTATACGGTTCTTCCACCAAATATGGAGCAATCGTATCTGGCCAAACGTCTGTGAAACATCCTGAAATAGAAGCGATGGAAAAGTACCTTCCAAAGGATGTGCATATCATTCCATGTCACTCTTTGCACGGTCCAGTGATAGACACCAAAGGTCAGAAGCTGATCGTCATTCCTCACCGTACTTCTGATGAGGCTTATCAAATGATGCTAGACGTACTCGCTACGCTGAAATCAGAAATTGTAGAAATTTCCGATTACCATTACCACGATAAGATTGTTGCTGATACTCAAGTGGTCACTCATTTCGGTTTTGAAAGCATGGGTACTGCCTGGAAAGAAGCAGGATTTTTTCCATGGGAGAATGATTCTTATAACGGCGGTATCGACAACATTAAGATCCTAACAACATTAAGGATATTCAGCAGTAAAGCGCACATTTATGGAGGACTTGCCATTTTGAACCCTTATGCTTCCGCCCAAGTAAAACAATACGCCCAATCTGAGTCTGAACTATTCAAACTGATGATTAAAGAGGAGGCCGCAGAATTCAGGGCTCGTTTATATAAGGCTCGGGATTTTGTTTTCGATAAGCAAAACAAGCAGATTATGTTGAGCAATGAGATCATACAGGAGTTTTCACTAGCAGAAGGCAATAATTTAAGAAAGCCAAACTCGCACTTGAGTCTGCTTAGTATGGTCGATGCCTGGTGTAAATTAGGAATCAATCCTTACCACAATTTGATTTGCGAAACACCTCCCTTTAAACTGAGGCTTGGTATAGCTGAACTTCTATTTCAAAACGAAGAACTCTTGGAAGAATCTATTGAAACTGCGCTTTTTGACAAGAGCATCAGGGCAGATGATCTGGAGTTTCACTCTGCGGTAAGAGAATGGTCTTCATTGATTAGTTATGGTGATATGAACGGCTATAAGCAGCATTTTGATGCTACTAAGCTTTTTTTTAAAGACAAGCTTAGCCACGGTAAATTGCAAAGTACAGAGCTGATTAGAAGGTTAGACCTCGCTTAGCTAACTACAGTCGTGTTTTTTAAAAGTTGCTTTAAACCCTCTGCAATGGCTTCGAACTTATTTATTTGCTCTTTATTCCACAAGGTTAGCATGGGATCTACATTGGCCATTAGTGTTTTGTAGTATTCAATTCCATTGTTTAGCTGGTTTTGAAACTTGTTGACGTATTTGGATTTCTTTTCGCTGAATTCTAGTACTAGGCCGTCCATTTCTTTCTTGAGGTAATCGACATATAGTGCGAACTCCTTGTTGAACAAGTTAGGCCTGTCTTTTCCGTTCAGAATGTTATTCCGGCCGTAGATGTGGTCAATCATTTGTTTCAAGGTGTATTGCTGATCGAAGTAAGCTAGGTTTGGCCCGGGACAAATGCTTACTGCGTGATTTTCCTTTGATTTCAAGAGGTCATACTTTTTGTAGGCAGAGGTACAAAGACCAACACATAGACACAGTTTTTCTGTTACTAGCGCTATTTTGCTTTTTAGCATAGTAGGGCTTAGTCCGGCTCCTTCCAGTTGTTTGATTTTTAGGTGCTGATATTTTATCGAAGCGGTGCAAATTGGTTCAGTTGTGAATTCTGTGTTTGTGCAAAGGTATTTCTTAGTGCATGGGCTACCTGGCTTACCACTATCAACACGCTCTTGCCGTTGTATTTCTGCCGAGCTCTTTTTAAAGTTATTGAAGAGTATACCAAGTGGAGAAGCATTGCTGATATAGTAATCTTGCTCATTAGAAGTTTCCAAGTCGTTAAGGGTCTTTTCATCCACGCAGGTAGCTTCCGGAACCAATAGAAAGGGACTTCCCCAGCCTGCAGCGTCTAATTCATAGTAATTCAATAGAAACTGGTGTTCCTCAGCGGTGCCGATTCCACCTTGAGCTGTAATCTTGTGAGCGGGTATTGATGGCGGCTGGGTCGATGTTTTATTAAAATACGCTTGACTATACAATTGGAAAAGCTCATTGTACATTGCAACTTTGTTGTCTTTAAATTCTTGTAATATTGGTCCTAATAAAAATCCATCCGTAGCAAAAGCATGTCCTCCGCAATTTAAACCAGATTCAACTCTAAATTCAGATACCCAAAGTCCCTTTTTAGCCAATACCTTGGCCTGGATAAGTGCAGATCGGTAGTCACTCACTTTCAGGATAATCTGTTTTGGAAAAGTTCCATCTTCTAAAGGTTGAAAGTCATGAAATTCTTCCAGGTAGGAGAATAATCTTGGGTTTAATCCAGCGGAAATCACTACAGAAGAATTGAGGTTGCTATTCGCAAAACCTCTCAATGCCGCTAGAGCGTCTGTATTTTCGTCTCCAAGGTAAGTTCCCTTGATGTAGTTCGCCTTATCTACCTTAGACATGATATTTACATCAATCCTCCCCGGTTTGATGCTGTTTTTTAGCTTTTCTTCCAGTGCTTTTTTCTCATATCCAGGACAAGTTTTTAGAAGAAGGTTGTAGCTATATTTCCATTCATTATCTTCAGGAAGCAGGTCAAAATATTTGCAGAGATCGCTTTCTTTATCGAAATCCTGAACTTTCAACGCAGAAATCTGTGCGGTTACCAGTTTATTAAGCAGGTTTAAATAGTTGGTGATTCTCTTGGCTCTGGCATCTGTGTCTGTTTTTAAAATGGGTTGATACGGTTCCTTGTGCGTTTCTGAAATGTGAGCCCTCATTCTTTCGATCAATTCATCATCCACTATTGACACTACAGAAGAAATGCCATATCGTGCAACTTTTAAAGGCGTATCTATGGAGTAACCTAAACCTAATACAGGGATGTGAAATGTATGATTCATATAAATGATTTGCTTTCGTTGGCAAAGTAGTAGAAAATAATTCCGTGAAAATGTGATTTGCGTCACTGTTTCCAAATGATCTATATCCGGATTTTACTTGATTTGTATCACGCATGAGCAGCTCATGACTAGTTCCTATTTAACTATATTTGCTAAAACGACGGTATGGAAAGCGGAAAACTTCTGAAAGCAATTATTGAGACAGCAATAGATGGAATCATCACTATCGACAAAAGTGGCTTGGTAGAAAGTGTAAATCCGGCGGCACAAAGTCTTTTTGGCTACCCATTAGATGAAGTAGTTGGTCGGAACATTTCAATGTTGATGCCTGAGCCCGACAGGACTGGGCATGATGGCTATCTCAAGCGTTACCAGCATACAGGCGAGAAGCGTATTATCGGTAAAGGAAGAGAAGTAATGGGCCTTAGAAAAGACGGTACTACATTTCCGTTTAGGCTGGCAGTGAGTGAGGTCAAGTATGATGAGCGCATTATATATACTGGTTTTATTCATGACCTTTCCAAGGAGAAAGAAGCTGAACGAAGGTTAATAGAGTATGCTGCAGAATTGGAGGGACTGGTAGAAGAGCGAACCAGGTCACTTAAGAAAATGGTTAGTGCTTTGTCGGAAGCCAAAGAGGAGGTAAGCTTATCCCTGCTCAAAGAGAAAGAGTTGAACCAGATGAAGAGCCGATTTGTTTCTATGGCATCTCATGAATTTCGAACACCCCTAAGTTCGGTACAACTGTCTTCCGTATTGATTGAAAAATACGCAGCACCCTTTGAAAACGACAACATCAAGAAACATGTTAATAAAATCAAGAGCGCTGTTAATAATTTAACAACGATACTTAACGATTTTCTTTCGCTGGAACGTTTAGAAGCTGGCAATGTGCAATCTACTTTGGAGCCGTTTGATCTAGTAAAGCTGGCTGAAGAAGTTACAGAAGAGATGCAAATGATCGCCAAGCAAGAGCAAAATATCATCTATCAGCATACTGGAGTGGAAAGTTTGGTTAATCTGGATCAAAATCTATTGCGGAACTGCATGATAAACCTGATCTCCAATGCGATAAAATATTCTGGTGAGCATACATTTATCGAGTTCAATACGGAAATCAGGGACTCTTTGTGCACCGTTACGGTGAGTGATAATGGCATCGGGATTCCAGATTTAGATCAAAAGAATTTGTTTCAGCCATTCTTTAGGGCCAACAATACTGGAAATATTCCCGGAACAGGCTTGGGTCTGAACATTGTGTTGAGGTATGTCAGACTTATGAATGGAAGCGTGGAGTTTAAAAGTGAAGTGAATAAAGGCGCTAAATTTATATTGTTATTTAATAAGCAATAAGTAAAGATCAGCATATGGAAAAAATAAAGGTTTTAATCATTGAGGATAACGACGACATCCGTGGGAGTACTGCAGAGATTCTAGAGCTCGCTAATTACGAGGTTCTGCAAGCAACTAACGGGAAGGAGGGGGTCGCTATAGCTGGTGCTTCCTTACCTGATTTGATTCTTTGCGACATCATGATGCCCGAAATGGATGGTTATAGCGTGTTGCATCTTCTGGGTAAAAAGCCGGAAACAGCTGTGATCCCTTTTATTTTTCTAACCGCAAAAACTGACCGTCAGGATATGCGCAAGGGTATGGAAATGGGTGCGGATGATTACCTGACCAAGCCATTTGACGATGTGGAATTGTTCAATGCCATTGAAATCAGGTTGAAGAAATACCAAAGTCATAAGGCACTGAATAGTAGTTCGCTTGATAACCTGAGCAATCTTATTGGCGGTAAGAACGGACTTGAAGAACTTAAAAAACACATCACCGAGCGTAAAGTAAGACACGTTAAGAAAAAGCAGGTTATTTATTATGAGGGTGATACGGCGAACGGCCTCTATCTGATCGTTTCTGGTAAAGTGAAGACTTTTAAGGTGGCACAGGATGGTCGAGAGTTGCTGACTGGTTTATACGGATTAGAAGAATATTTCGGAACCGCGGCATTGCTAGCGGGAGAAAGTTATATGGAAACAGCAGAAGCAGTAGAAAATACTTCGCTTTGTTTGATTCCTAGAGATTTGATGGAACGGTTGTTAAACAAATATCCAGATGTTTCTTCCAGCTTCATTAAGTTACTGGCAAATAATGTGCTGCAAAATGAGCAGCATTTGCTCGAACTGGCTTACCATTCTGTGCGTAAGCGAATGTCAGAAGTTATCTTACGTCTGCACAATAGTAATAGAGAAGCACTTTTTTTAAATGTATCTCGTGATAATTTGGCCGCTATGGCCGGGATCGCAACAGAGACCGTGAGCAGGATACTTAGTGACTTCAATGATGAGGGAATGATTGAGCGTAATGGCGGAAAAATAGTAATTCTTGACTCTGATCGTCTTAGAAATATGAAAAACTGATGAAGATCACTATTTGACAGTGATTCCACTCATACTTTAGCAATGGGTTTGGAGCTACTTTTGATAATCAAATTAGAAGAATGAAAGTTGTAGCGTACAGTATTAAAACTGCCGAAAAGGAACCCCTGGCAATTGCGAACCATAAGAAACATGAAATTACACTAATTTCAAATTCATTGTCTACCGAGACCGCATCTTTCGCTCAAGGAAAAGAGGCTGCCATTGTCTTTACTGAAGACGATGTGTCTGCAGAAGTTATCCATAAGTTGGCAGACCTGGGTGTCAAATATATAGCTACACGGTCTAATGACGTGTCGCATATCGATGCTGTAGCAGCAGGTATTCGTAACATAAGGATTGCCAACGTACCACAAATGGCTATTTCTGGTTTATCTTCTGCAGAAATTCCGATGGCTCTCGCCGTAGAAACAATTAATAATTTAGACAAATGGCAAGGTAAGAAATGCCTAGGTGATGCATGTGTATGTTCTAAGGCTTGCGATTCGGTTAAAGTTAATACCGAACACCATGAACATTGATCAGCTTGTTGAAAAATATAGGGTCGCCGCACCTCGGTATACCAGTTATCCAACAATGCCGTACTGGGAGCAAAGTACTTTTGACGACGAGCGCTGGAGCGCTGCCTTGTTACATTCCTTTCAGGAGTTTCCTAAAGGGATTAGCTTGTATATACACCTTCCATTTTGCGAAAGCTTATGTACATATTGCGGGTGTAATACCCGTATCACTAAAAATCACGGAGTAGAAATCCCGTATATTAAGGCAGTACTTAAAGAGTGGTCGCTCTATCTAGCTAAATTGGGATCGGTGCCTACCATCATGGAGATTCATCTGGGGGGGGGAACACCCACATTTTTCAGTCCTGAAAATCTGGAAATGCTCATCTGCGGCATCTTGGATAAGTCAGAACTACATGCGGAAGCTAAATTTAGTTTTGAGGCACATCCCGGCAATACTACTAAGGCTCATTTGAGTACGTTGTTCAATTTAGGATTTAGAAGATTAAGTTTGGGCATACAGGATTTTGATCCTTTAGTTCAACAAATTATCAACAGGATACAATCTGTAGAATCAGTAGAGCATACGACTGTTCTTGCCAGGGAAATGGGATACAATTCCATCAATTATGATCTGATATATGGATTGCCATTGCAAACGATGGAAGGCTTATACCATACCATAGATGAGGTAATTAGGCTGAAACCAGATCGTATCGCTTTTTATAGTTACGCCCATACTCCATGGCTAAAACCTGGTCAGCGTCGATACACCGAGGAACACCTTCCTGACGCAGAATTAAAGAAGAATTTGTATGAATTGGGTAGGAAAATGCTAAGTAAAGCTGGCTATCATGAAATTGGTATGGATCACTTTACGCTACCTACCGATAGTTTATATTTGGCTGAGGCACAGGGCAGGTTACACCGCAACTTCATGGGTTACACTGAGCAGCCTAGTAAAACCCTAATTGGACTAGGTGTATCCGCAATTAGCGACTGCTGGACCGGCTTTGCGCAGAACGAGAAGAACGTAGAAGATTATATCCGTGTTGTTAATGAGGGAAAGCTACCTGTTTTCAAAGGCCATATCCTTACTGCTACGGATTTGATGATGCGCCAGCACATCCTGAACATCATGTGTACAGGAAGTACGGAATGGTCGGCCACAGAAATTTCTCCAGATATTGCGGAAGCTATTTCGAAGTTGCAGGTTCTTGCTGACGACGGGCTGCTGATGCTCTCTGATGAAAGTCTGCAAGTAAGTCCAAACGGGAAACGTTTTCTTAGAAACATCTGCATGGCTTTTGACGCGAGATTGTGGGATAGAAAACCTGCTAATCAGGTGTTTAGCATGGCCGATTAAGCTATTTGCACTCTGCGACTGAAGAGAGGGGGCGTTGCGGACTTAAGTATGGGATGTTGAGTTCCATCCCCCTCATCATAAACCAAACCCCAAGCAGCAACATCATATAGGGTACAAATCTATTTAACCTTTTTCTAAAGGGCATCCCTGAAAAGCCGACTATTAAAGTTGCCGCGAACATTAATGGTGTGGTACCTACTCCAAACCAAAACATATAGCTCATACTCTTCGGGATATCACCTGCGTTTATTGCGCCCGCCAAAGCCAGGTAAACAAAGCCGCAGGGGAGGATTCCATTGATCATTCCAATAATTAAATGATTCGCTTTGTGATTAAACGCATATGTGAAAAGCCTATTTATGGGTTTTATCAAAAAATCGGGGCTTCTTTTGAGAAAGCTTAATTTTAATATTTTAGAAAGCGCGGCAATCAGAATCAGTAGGCCGGTAATGATGCTTACGCCTTGCTGAAATCCTGCCTGCCATATTTGGCGTCCTAATAAGCCTACTAAAGCACCTAAAATTGTATAAGATGCTGTGCGCCCAAGTTGATAGAGCAACTTATTCCATACAATGCTAAACCATCCTGATTGACGAACAGGCACGGCGAATGCTAGCGGTCCGCACATTCCAATGCAGTGTAATGAGCCTAATAGGCCGATGAAAAAGGCTAGGCGGTCATTACTCATGGTAAGTCGACCTCCTCATCTCTTAAATACTTCGTGCCTTCTGCATTTTCCCAGGAGTTGATCAAATGCCATCTCCCTTTTGGAAGCCCGGTAGTTTTTATGTGTAGTTTTCTGGTAGGGGTGTAGAACTGAATGGTAGTGTCTGAAGATTTGCTATCCGTTCTCGTCAGTCTTATTTTACCTTTTGCAATAGTTTTGAAGAGGATGTTGATGTTACCTTTGCTGATGGTCAACTCAGGACTAGCCTGGTCTTTACCTACCTGTGTTTTCGCAGCATACTCCTCATCATAGTTTAGGCCTTTTTCGTAGTAGTTGGTTTCTACCAATGCGTCATCATGGCTTCTGAACATTAGCACGCCAAGCACAATAATAAAAGTCATAAAAGTTAGCATTCCTATAATAATTTTCGTTCCCCAATTCATGGCTATTCTTTTGGTGGTGCAATAAAAGTTGTTTCAAATCGGTCTAATACCTTATTTTCGGATAGAATACTAAAGGATACCTCTGTTTTATACTTTTCTATCGATGCTTGTGGCATGATTAAAAAGAAAGTAGTTTTAGTACTTCCTCCGTAAACGATGCTGTCGGGCTTTTCAATATACCGTATTTTTGCATATTTTTCCGTTGGTACAATTTTGAACTTGATTGTTCTGCTAGTTTTATTTACTATTTCCGCGGTGTATAGGTTACTAACTGTACGATTCTCATCGTTCAATTGGTATAAGGTTCCGCTGGCCCGTAAAATGGTTGTTTTCACAGGGGAACGGGTAGTAATCAGGAACAATAGAACGGAAACTAACGCTAAAAAGACGCCCAAATAACCGTAAATTCTAGCGCTTACTTTAAATGGAGCCATAGTCTTGATCTGTGTCTCCGACATAAATCCTATCAGCCTTGTTGGGCGATTGACTTTCTCCATCACCATATCGCATGCATCTATACACGCAGTACAGTTGACACATTCCATTTGGGTTCCGTTGCGTATGTCTATCCCTGTAGGACAAACTTGAACACAAAGATTGCAGTCTATACAATCGCCATGTTCATTTTCTGATCCTCTTTTAATCTTCTCCCTTGGTTCTCCTCTAACATAATCATAGGCGACAATAGTGCTTTGATTATCTAAAAGTACGCCTTGAAGCCTACCGTACGGACAAGCCACGGTACATACCAGTTCTCTCATTCTTGAAAATACAAGGTAGAATACCAGGGAGAAAATGCCGATAGAGATGAAGCCGGAAAGGTGCATTTTTACGGGCTCAGTGACGATAGTTAGGAGAGTATCCGATCCGATGATGTAGGCGAGAAAAGTGTTGGCTATCAAAAAGGAGATGACCAGAAAGATGCTATGTTTTAAAGTTTTTTTAAGGAATTTATCAGCTGTCATAGGTGACTGATCAAGCTTTTGTTGCTGGCTTCGGTCTCCCTCTATCCAATTTTCAATTTTCCGGAAAACCATTTCCAGAAAGATCGTTTGCGGACACACCCAGCCGCAGAACACTCGTCCGAATACGACGGTAAATAGTACTATAAATACAATAAATGTCAACAGAGCCAAAACGAAGAGGTAAAAATCCTGAGGCCAGAATACCACTCCAAAGAAAACGAACTTTCTTTGCAAAACGTTTAACAGGATAAGCTGCTCACTATTAACTTTTAGGAATGGCGCTGAAAACAACAGCGCCAATAGAAAATAACTAAGTAGACTCCGGTATTTGTATAGCTTACCCTTGATGATTTTAGGGTAGATCCAGGTTCTTTTTGGCTGTGACATTTTTGCTCTTATTTTTTACCCTGAGGTGCTTTTGCTCCGGCAGGATTCGTTCCCTGCAAGGACAAGATGTAGCTTGACATTGCAGCAATTTGTTTAGGCCTCATTGTTTTTTCCCAGGCGATCATTCCTTTTTCAGGAACGCCGTATTTGATGGTTTTAAAAACATCTTTCACTGCACCACCATGAAGCCAGAATTCATCTGTTAGGTTGGGACCAACTATTCCCTCGGCGTGTTCTCCGTGACAAGGCGCACAAGCATTTTTGAAAAGCAATGCTGCATCGGCAAGTTCTCCTTTATCTGTAGAGACGATAACATTATTTTCATTTACCTGATTGGCTGCGTTTCCTGGCTTAAGCAGCATAGCAGTTTTGGCTTCCTCAGCTTGTTGCAGCTCTATGGCATATTCTTGTTCTTGTGACTTTCCATAGTCGAACACGTGATAGGTTAGCATATACCCTATTGCGAAGATAATACTTCCATAAAAGAGAACCATAAACCATGCGGGACTAGGGTTGTCCAGTTCTTCAATACCATCGAAAGTATGCTCCATTACCAGCTCTTTTTCATCTGAGATAGGTCTTAAGCTCATCAGCTTCAGCCATATAGAGGGCTTAGCTACTTTAACTATTACTTGCTGTTCTAATAATAAAGCTTTTTGTTTTTTCTCTTCTGGTGTTGCAAAGCGAACGGGGCTAATGGCTTCCTCTGCGTAAACCTTTATCACACGTAGAACCAAGAGCGACACCAACAACAGCAGTACTGCTGTTGCCAGTAGAAAGCAAATTAAAATATCAGTCATTGTCATTTTCGTTGTCGTTTAAAGGAAGTGAGCTCATGTAGTCTATTTGTTCCTTTTTCATAAATATGAGCAGCAGAGCAACCAATAGGAAAAACAGCATAAATATGCCTAGTGAGGTGATAAGATATACCTGGCTATCTGTTACCTGAGTTAAAAATTGTTTAAACATAGTATTCAGTTTTAATGCTATTTTGTTCTAATATCTGTTCCAAGCCTTTGTAAATAAGCGATAACGGCGATGATTTCTCTATCACTTTTCACGCGCACATCGCTCTTTTTTAAGTCGTCTCCAATCGCCTTAGCCTGTTCAGCCAGGTCGGCATTTGCCTGATGCTCATAACCTAGTTCATAAGGAACCCCTAGCGTACGCATTGCATTTATTTTGGCAATAGTTGTTGTGGTGTCAAGCTGCTGGTTAGTTAGCCATTCATATGTAGGCATGATGCTGCCTGGCGACATGGTTTGCGGATCAAGCAAGTGATTGAAATGCCACGAATTCGAGTATTTACCTCCAACTCTAGCCAAATCAGGCCCGGTACGTTTTGATCCCCAAAGGAATGGATGGTCATACACAAACTCACCAGCCTTGCTGTACTCGCCGTAGCGTTCTGTTTCAGATCTGAATGGTCTTATCATCTGAGAATGGCAATTCACACAACCTTCTCTAATGTAAAGATCCCTTCCCTGCAATTCTAGTGGAGAATATGGCTTAACGCTGCTGATAGTGGGGATGTTGGATTTGATGGTAAAAGTCGGCATCATCTCGATAACCCCTCCAATGAGGATAACCACCAAAGAAAGTACAAGGAATGCCATTGGTTTTCTTTCTAAAAGGCGGTGCAATTTTTTATCTGTGCCCTGAGGTGTATATTCTTGAGGAAGCGCTAGTGCTTCGGCAGGCTCGTCGGCAACAAGTTTACCTTTCTTGACTGTCTTGATTAGGTTGTAGGTCATGACCAGAACTCCTGTCAGGTACATTGCTCCACCAGCTGCCCTAAGGATATACATCGGGATGATTTGTATTACTGTTTCCAAGAAGTTGGGATATTTAAGCATACCCTCTTCTGTAAACTCTTTCCACATTAATCCTTGTGTGAACCCTGCGAAATAAAGAGGTACGGCATAGAATATGATTCCAAGGGTACCAATCCAGAAATGAAAATTGGCTAGCTTTTTAGAATATAATTCTGTTTTATAGATTCTTGGAATCAGCCAGTAAAGCATAGCGAAGGTTAAAAATCCGTTCCACCCAAGCGCGCCGACATGCACGTGAGCAACTATCCAATCTGTATAGTGTGCGATGGCATTGATCTGTTTCAGAGCTAGCATCGGCCCTTCGAAAGTCGCCATACCGTATGAAGTTAAAGCAACGACCATGAACTTCAAAGTGGCTTCCTCTCTAACTTTATCCCATGCACCTCTTAACGTAAGCAAACCATTAATCATACCGCCCCAGCTTGGTGCGATAAGCATAATTGAGAAAGCTACGCCGAGAGACTGTGCCCAGGAAGGGAGGGAAGTGTAAAGCAAATGGTGTGGCCCAGCCCAGATGTAAATGAAGATCAGTGACCAAAAGTGAAGGATACTAAGTTTATAGGAGTAAACAGGCCTATTTGCCATTTTAGGTAGAAAATAATACATCATTCCTAAATATGGGGTGGTTAAGAAAAACGCTACTGCATTGTGGCCGTACCACCATTGCACGAGTGCATCTTGAACTCCAGCATAAAAATAATAGCTTTTGAAAGCTGAAATAGGTAGTTGAAATGAGTTCACAATATGGAGAACGGCAACCGTTACAAATGTTGCGATGTAGAACCAGATGGCCACATACATATGCTGTTCCCGTCTTTTTATAATGGTACCGAACATATTCACGCCGAAGACCACCCAAATTATAGTGATGGCAATGTCTATTGGCCATTCAAGTTCTGCATATTCATGAGAGGAGGTAAATCCCATAGGCAGGGTGATGACCGCAGAAACGATGATCAGCTGCCATCCCCAAAAGTGGATTTTGCTCAATACATCGCTGAACATTCTAGCTTTGAGCAGGCGCTGAAGTGAATAATATACCCCCATAAAAATGGCGTTACCCACGAAGGCAAAGATCACCGCGTTGGTGTGCAGTGGTCTGATCCTGCCGAAGGTGGTATACTGTGAACCTAGGTTCATAGCTGGTTTAACCAGTTGTAAGGCAATCAGCAAACCCACCGTCATGCCGATAATTCCCCAAACGATGGTAGCTATAGCAAAGTTTCTGACGGTTTTATTGTCGTAATAGAATTTCTCAATCATTGTTTTCTTCTTTTAATTCGTCGTCAAATAAGATTCTCACAGCGGGTGTGTAAGTGTCATCATTCTGTCCTGTCCTGGATGCCCAAATGAATGCGGCGAGGAAGATCAGTGCCAGAAGGATACTGCACCCTATTAGTATGAAGATCATGTTCATATAAGCTTGTTTTTATGTGCATACGCGCGCGCTGCAATTGTGGTGAATAATATGATAGTTATGGTGCTTAAAGGCATTAGTATTGCAGCAATCAGTGGAGATAGCATTCCCTGGACGGCGAAGAATAGTCCAGTAATATTATAAGTGAGTGATATCGCGAATGACATATAGATCACTTTAACCGCGTCTTTCGCAAGCTGAATAAATTGTGGTATTTTTTGAAAAAATTTACCATCAAGCACTGCATCACAACTGGGTGAAAAGTTATTGATGTTGTCTGTGACTGCTATCCCGATATTGCTTTGCTTTAGTGCTCCTGAATCATTTAGTCCATCGCCGATCATTGCCACCTTTTTTCCTTCATCCTGAAGCTTGGTCACGTAATCCAGTTTGTTTTGTGGTGACTGATTAAAGTGCAGTGCGTCCGGATCTTGGAAAAAGGGTACTAAAGCATTTGATTCCCGGTTGCTATCTCCAGATAGGAGATAGGTATTTGCCCAGATAGCGAGGTTTAAAATCACCTCCTTGAATCCCGTTCTCCACTGTTGTTTGATTTGGAAATAACCAAGGTAATCGTTGTTGATGATGATGTGAGTGGTGGTGCTATTTGGCGAGTTTTTCAGTGGAAGACCAAGGAATGCGGAACTTCCCAATTTCACAATATTTCCATTGATTGTTCCACTGATGCCCCTGCCAGTTTTTTCTGTATACTTATCTACCTGATAATGTAGAGGTTTATTAAGGTATTTGCACAGCTCACGGCTCAATGGGTGTCCTGAGTTGCGGGCAAGATCATTAACCAGCTGTGTTTGCGTATCGTTGATGTGGCCGACAAAGGTTAGGCCCTGGGCATCGGGATTGGTAATGGTACCTGTCTTATCGAATACGAAAGTATTTACCCTTGCCAGCTCTTCAACTATTGCAGTATTTTTTAGATAAAAACCATTTTTATCAAACACGCTGATTATAGCTGCAAGCGTGAAAGGAGAGCTGAGTGCAAGTGCACAAGGGCAGGCAATGATAAGTACGGCAGTAAAGGAAGCGAGTGCCTTTGTCGGATCGCTGAAAGACCAGAAGAGCGCGGAGCCGAAAGCTACCATTAGCAGAACAACACTGAAGTACTTACTAGCCGTATCACTGAATGTTTTGATGGCATTCTTTGGATGTTGAAAAGTATCGTTGTTCCACAGTTGTGTAAGGTAGCTTTGGGCTACTGGTTTTATAACCTCCATTTCCAGGACACCTCCAAGCTGGCGACCACCAGCGTAAATGATTTCTCCATATACTTTTTTTACTGGTACTGATTCTCCGGTTACGAAACTAAAATCGATTTCTGCTTCCCCGTTTAGAAGAATAGCATCTGCAGGTATGATTTCCTGACTTCTAATTAAAATACGATCGCCTTTTTTTAAGTCGGATAAAGGGATTGGCTTTTCTATATTGTTGTTGATCGTTGTTACGGCTACAGGAAAGTAAGAACGGTAATCCCTTTCGAAAGAGATATGGTTAAAAGTTCTCTGTTGCATCCATTTGCCAATTAGGAGAAAGAATACTAATCCACTCAGTGTATCAACAAAACCTGGTCCAGTTTGTAGCAGGATTTCATATACGGAACGTACGAACATTACAGTAATGCCAAGGGCAAGGGGAAAGTCTAGGTTAAGTCGTCTTGCCTTTAAGTTGTTGAACGCTGATTTGAAATAGTCGATCCCGCTGAAACACACAACAGGAACCGAGAAAGCAAGATTCAGCCAGCCGAAGAACAGTTTAAAGTTGGCATCTAAAGCAGTTAAGCCAAAATATTCCGGGAAGCTGAGCAGCATCACATTCCCAAAGCAGAATCCTGCGACAGCGATTTTAATAATCAGTTTCCGTTCGGGTTTGCTGTTCTGGTTCTCCTTAACAACATCTTGAAGGCTGGTAATTGGCGCATAACCTATGGCAGCTAGAGTTTCGACAATTTCTTTTAAGGATGCGGTGGAGTTTTTAAAGGTAATGATTACCTGTTTTTTTAGAAAGTCGACCCTTGAGCCTGATATTGCAGGTTTCAATTGGTGGAGATTTTCTAATAACCAGATGCAGGAGCTACAATGGATAGCAGGGATATATAGGGTGATTACCGTGACTTTGTCATCTTGATAATCCACAAGTTTATTGACTATTTCTTCTACGTCGAGGTAGGCAAAGTCCGATTGTCCTTTGTTTTGAGTTTGACCTGGGATGTCATTATATACATAATATCCTGCAAGGTCATGACTTTTTAAAACCTGATAAACAGTTTTACAGCCCAGACAGCAGAAGCCCTTCCCATCTGCTTGATAAAGGTCAGAAACAATGTCCTCACCACAGTGAAAACATTGCGCTTTCGTTAAGATTTCGCTTTCGTTTAACATGCCACTTTCTATGATTCAAAAGTGGTTGGAAAGAGGTCATTACGAAATGATATGAGTTAGGTTAAATAGTGACCCCGGTCATTTAATTTGTTATTTGATTGGACTTGCAGCTATCCCTTCGAAGGTTATTCTTACTGGTTTTATCAATCCGTTCTCATCAAATTCCATTTTTTCAATGCAAGTAACGCGGTGATTACCATTGGTTTCACCTAAGGGTCTACGGTGATAAATGATATAGTATTCGCCAGTTTTTGGGTTCTGAATCACAGAATTGTGACCTGCACCGGTAGCGATGCTTGGATCTTGTTTCAGAATTTTATCGATACGCTTGAATGGACCTAATGGGGAATCAGCCATTGCATAAGCGACTGAATAATTAGGGCCTGTCCATCCACCTTCAGACCACATAAAGTAGTATTTTCCGTTTCTTATAAACATGAAAGCACCTTCTACATAACCTTTTGGTGTCACCTCTTTGTACGTTGTTCCATCAGGGAATGGGATGATACTTTTGAAGTCGTCACTTAACTTAACCACGTTACAGTGAGACCACCCTCCATAAAAAAGGTAGTATTGTCCGTCCTTGTCTTTGAATACATATTGATCAATAGGTTGTGCATCATTGTGAAATGCGTCAATAAGGGGTTTGCCGATATGGTCTTTAAAGGGGCCGCTTGGTTTGTTTGAAACTGCTACACCAATACCTCCAAGTTCCTTATTGTTCTGAATGTCGTTGGCACCGAAGAACAAATAATATTTATTCCCTTTTTTAGTAATAGAAGGTGCCCACATTGCTTTGTTGGCCCATTTAATATTATCCTTAGTTAAAACATTTGCATGTTTTGTCCAGTTTACCAAGTCTTTCGAGCTGAATGCATCCATGAAAATCTGTTCCTCATATTTTGCAGAAAAAGTTGGATATATCCAGTACTCTTTTCCAAATATTGCACCTTCTGGATCAGCGTACCACCCTTTGAATAAAGGGTTCCCAGAGGTTTTTGGTTCTGTGGCTTTCTGGGAAAAACCTGATAAAGTCAGCGACGCAATGCACATGGTTAATATTGTTTTTTTCATTATGTGTGTTTAGTAGGTGTTTAAGCACTATTGTTGCCTTCGAAGTTATCATTTTATTTATGTGTTTTTATTAACCTCGTTAGAAATTTAGCGATATTGGCCAGGTGAGTTACAAAATAATCATTCGGGTTTTTCTGGTTTTACCTTTTCTGTGTTTACTTTCATTTAGGTCTGAAAAAAAACCATCAACTTCATTAGCGATTTTGCAAAAAGGCAAACATATCGTTTGGGATCAACAAACGCTTCGAAAAGTTTCATCCTCTGAAGCTGGGAGATCCAACGGTTATGGTCGGATTATTCAATTAGCTGATAAATCTTTAATTTGCGTTTATGAATCAGCTGGAAATACGGTTGCTGTTACAAGTAACGATCTAGGAGCCAGCTGGTCTTCCACCACAACGATTGCTGCCCGTCATGATGGTATAAGTATGGCTGTTCCAGACCTTCTTCAATTGCGCAGTGGGAAGTTGATCGTTTTTTACAATCCAAGACCTGGTCAAAAATCTCTGGAGAAGAAGTTCGGCATTAGATGTAAAATGAGCGATGACGGTGGGAAAAACTGGTCGGCCGAACAATCACTCTACGACGCCGACTGGCAGTTCGAAAATGGATGCTGGGAGCCTTCGGCGGTTCAACTTCCTAATGGGGAGATTCAATTGTTCTTTGCAAATGAATCGGACTATAGAAAGTCTAATGAGCAGAATATTTCCATGCTGCGGTCGGCAGATAACGGTGTTAGCTGGACCAAGGAACGAGAGGTCGTAAGTTTTAGAAAAGGATTCAGGGATGGCATGCCAGTACCCATATTGTTAAATAACCAACAGGAGGTTGTGTTTGCAATTGAAGATAATAGCTCTGGAAACTTCAAGCCCTATATTATAAGGAGTAGCTTGCGAGATAATTGGTCTGCGCTGGTGAATGGCCGTAACGATAATCGTAGCTACGCGTTAGCAGAAAAAATTGATAATAAAATTTATGCCGGAGCGCCTTACCTGCGACAGTTGAAAAGTGGTGAGACAATACTTTCTTATCAAGGTACAGAAGGAAGGATCAACATGATGCAGCGTGCTGATATGAAAGTGGTAATAGGTGATCAATATGCGAGAAATTTTGGAGCTAAGTCTGTACCATTTCTTATTCCTGCTGATAAATCTTGCCTATGGAATAGCCTTTCTATATTGGACGATGATACCATCATCGCGATTACCAGTACGAATGCTCATTCAGATAGGAGCGAAATTTGGATGATTAAGGGGCGTTTGGTGTCCGACGAAGAAAATGACAGTAAAATTTTATTGATGGCTGATCCAACGGTTTTTCTGGATAAAGGAACCTATTATTTATATGGTACAAGTAGTAACAAAGGATTTCAATCCTATGTTTCTAGTGATTTGAAAAACTGGTCAGCGCCTAAAGATTTAAATGGTGCAATGGTATTGAGAAAGGGTGAGGCATTTGGCAATGGAGGTTTTTGGGCACCTCAGGTTTTTAAGCATAAAGAGTTGTATTATATGGCCTATACAGCAGATGAGCAGATTGCTATTGCGACGAGCAGTAGTCCGCTGGGACCATTTAAACAAAAGGTTTTGAAATCGCTATCCGGTACAGGAAAGCAGATTGATCCTTATCTCTACTTTGATGGGAATGGAAAAGTATATCTCTACCATGTAAAGCTCCAAACCGGCAATCGGATTTTTGTTGTTGAAATGAAAGCAGACTTATCTGATGTTATTTTGGGCACGGAAAAGGAATGTATTTCAGGTACCGACTTTTGGGAGAACACAGAGCGGACGGGATGGCCTGTTACGGAAGGTCCTACCGTTGTAAAGCACAATAACCTTTACTATTTAATCTACTCTGCAAATGATTTTAGAAGTAAAGATTATGCCGTGGGTTATGCGACTTCCTGGTCACCCTTGGGGCCATGGCAAAAATATTCTGGCAATCCGATTATATCACGGATAAAGCTGGGGTTGAATGGGAGCGGACATGGAGACTTATTTACTGATAAGAAAGGTGCTTTGAAGTATGTTTTACATGTGCATAATTCAAATGTGAAAGTTTCTCCGCGGGCGACAGGTTTGATTGGAATCAAGTTTAGAAAAGTAGCTGAAGGGGATGACATTTTAGAAGTAGACTCTACAAGTTTTAAATTGCTGAAACTGAACTGATCAAACGCTTTGTGAGGGTTGTTGGAATCAACTCTTGCTACTTACGGTTAAAAAGCCTTAATTTTATAAAATATTTGGAAAGCTCCTATGGGAGATTTAATCGATAAATAGTAGATATGAAAAGAGTAGTTGTAACTGGTTTAGGTGCCGTGACCCCCTTGGGTAATACTGTAAATGAATTTTGGGAAAACATAGTTGCCGGAAAGAGTGGTGTTTCGGCAATAACCAAATTCGATACTTCCAAGTTTAAAACCAAATTTGCTGCAGAGGTTAAAGACTTCGATGCTACGGCTTATATTGACAAAAAAGAACTAAAGAAATACGATTTATACACACAATATGCTATTGCTGCCAGCGACCAAGCGATTAAAGATGCAGGATTAGATTTCGAAGCGATGCCGGAAGTAGATCGTTATGAAGTTGGTGTTATTTGGGCATCAGGAAACGGCGGAATCGGGACTTTCGAACAACAATTGAAGGAATACCATTTAGGTGATGGCACTCCAAGATTTAGCCCTTATTTCATTCCTAAAATGATTGTCGATATTGCTGCTGGTGTTATTTCCATCCGTCATAAGTTACATGGGCCGAACTACGCAACGGTTTCTGCTTGTGCGTCCTCAAATACAGCGATTATCAGTGCGTTTGATACCATCAGATTAGGTAAGGCTACTATAATGGTAGCTGGTGGTTCTGAAGCTGCAATAACAGAATCATCTGTTGGTGGATTTAATTCGGCACACGCACTATCGAAAAGAAATGATGATCCACAGACTGCTTCACGTCCTTTCGATGTGGATAGAGATGGTTTTGTAATTGGTGAAGGTGCTGGAGCGTTGATCCTAGAAGATCTTGATCATGCAATTGCCAGAGGTGCACATATATATGCTGAAATGGTTGGTGGCGGTATGGCCGCTGATGCCTACCATCTAACAGGTACGCCTCCAGACGGATTAGGCGCTTCGTTAGGAATCTCCAAAGCGTTGGCCGATGCAGGTATTTCTCCGGATAAAATTGACTATATAAATGCACATGCTACATCAACTGGTTTAGGAGATGTTGGTGAACTAAATGGCATCAAGAAAATATTCGGCGAGTTGCAGGTTGCAATCAGTGCTACAAAATCAATGACTGGCCATCTGCTAGGTGGGGCTGGTGCTATTGAAAGCGTAATTAGTATCCTTTCAATCGTCAATGACACTATACCTGGAACGATCAATACTCAAACACTTGATCCTGAGATTCCTGAAGGTTTAAATATCATACTTGGTAAGTCACTTAAACAACAGGTGAATTACGTTTTAAATAATACTTTTGGATTTGGAGGCCATACTGCTACATCAATATTCAAAAAGTATCAGGGTTAATTACTGGCTTTTAATGGCCAAATACTTTTCTAAACACCTTTGATCGCCAAACTATATGGATATAGAATTCAACAAAAACGAGGATGTTAACAAACAGTCGGTTTATGAGCTCAAAACAAAGCTCAAGAAAATATACCAAGGGGGAGGAGAGAAAAGTGCTGCTAAACAAAGGGAGAAAGGCAAATTACTTGCGCGCGAGCGTGTCGCCTATTTAATTGATGACGAAACAGACTTTCTGGAAGTTGGTGCTTTCGCCGCAGATGGAATGTATGCAGAGCAGGGCGGTTGCCCTTCCGCAGGCGTAGTTTGCGGAATTGGATATGTCTCTGGCCGACAATGCATGATTGTAGCGAATGATGCTACGGTTAAAGCGGGTGCCTGGTTTCCAATGACCGCTAAAAAGAACCTTCGTGCGCAGGAAATTGCGATGGAGAACAGATTACCTGTTATTTATCTGGTGGATAGTGCAGGGGTTTATCTTCCAATGCAGGACGAGATCTTTCCTGATAAAGAGCATTTTGGGCGGATGTTCAGAAATAATGCGATCATGTCATCCGAAGGAATTGTTCAGATCTCTGCAATAATGGGATCTTGTGTTGCTGGAGGGGCATATCTGCCTATTATGAGCGACGAGGCAATGATTGTAGAAGGCACAGGATCTGTGTTCCTTGCTGGATCTTATCTTGTTAAATCAGCAATTGGTGAGGCGGTTGACAACGAAACATTAGGTGGTGCGACCACACATTGCGAGATATCAGGAGTTACCGACTATAAACATCCTAATGACCAGGCTTGTCTGGATAGTATAAAAAAAATAATGAGTATGATCGGAGCGCCCGAAAGAGCGGGCTTTGACCGTATAAAGGCTGCGTTGCCTAAAGCAGATCAGCAAGAAATCTATGGCCTTTTGCCGAATAGTAGAGAGAAGCCGTATGACATGCTGGAGGTCATTCATAGGCTGGTGGACAACTCTGAGTTTGAAGAATATAAAAAGCTTTACGGCCAAAGCATTATTTGTGGTTTGGGTAGGATTGACGGATGGGCGGTAGGTATTGTTGCTAATCAGCGTAAAGTGGTAAAATCCAAAAAAGGCGAGATGCAGTTTGGTGGCGTCATTTATTCAGATAGCGCAGACAAGGCAACTCGTTTCATCATGAATTGTAATCAGAAGAAGATTCCTTTGGTGTTTTTGCAAGACGTTACCGGTTTTATGGTAGGTACGAGATCAGAGCATGGCGGTATTATTAAAGACGGCGCAAAAATGGTTAATGCAGTTTCCAACTCTGTCGTGCCCAAGTTTACCATCATTATCGGAAATTCTTATGGTGCAGGTAATTATGCAATGTGCGGTAAGGCTTATGATCCAAGATTGATTTACGCCTGGCCGACTGCTAAAATTGCGGTAATGGGTGGGGCGCAAGCTGCAAAGGTCTTATTGCAAATACAGGAGGCTTCTTTGAAGGCAAAAGGAGAGCTTATCACTCCGGAGAATAAAGAAGAGATGCTGAAGGAGGTAACAGATAAATACAATTCGCAAACGACGCCTTACTATGCAGCCGCTCGATTATGGGTAGATGGTATCATTGATCCATTAGAAACCAGAAAAGTGATTTCTATGGGTATCGAGGCAGCTAATCAATCGCCGATTAAAAAGAAGTTTAACGTTGGAGTGATCCAAACCTGATCTAATTATATTTCGCTTATCACATTCTCATTGAGGCAGATATTTGTTGCTTGATTTGGAATGGGAGAAAACGTAATTTTGTACTTTATACAATGAAAGATATGTCGCAAGAAATAGAACACGTTCCATGTTTAATTATAGGTTCCGGTCCGGCGGGTTACACCGCTGCGATCTATGCAGCACGCGCTGATCTCAAACCAGTAATGTATACTGGTATGGAACCTGGTGGGCAACTTACTCAGACTACTGATGTAGATAATTTTCCAGGTTATCCTTCTGGTATAATGGGGCCGGAGATGATGGAAGACTTCCGGAAACAAGCGGAACGATTTGGTACAGATATTCGCTTTGGTTACGTAAGTTCCGTTGATTTCTCTTCACTTCCACATAAAGTTGTGGTGGATGAGATTAAGACGATCACTGCTGATACCGTGATTATTTCAACTGGTGCTACGGCCAAGTGGCTTGGGTTACCGAGCGAGCAGAAGTACAATGGTTTTGGAGTATCTGCTTGTGCAGTATGTGACGGATTCTTTTTTAGGGGTCAGGATGTAGCGATTGTTGGTGCGGGAGATACGGCTGCGGAGGAAGCTACTTATTTAGCTAAGCTTTGTAAAAAAGTTTATATGTTGGTTAGAAGAGATGAATTTAGAGCTTCCAAAGCAATGGTTCATCGTGTACTAAATACCCCTAATATTGAGGTTGTATATCATACGGAAACTAAAGAAATCTTGGGAAATGGTAAGAATGTAACTGCGATCAGGGTTTTAAATAATAAGACTGGTGCTGAATCTGACATTCCTGTAGAAGGATTTTTTGTAGCCATAGGTCATAAACCAAATACAGACATCTTTAAGGGATGGTTGGATATGGATGAAACGGGCTATCTAAAGACTATTCCAGGGTCTACAAAAACAAATGTTGAAGGCGTGTTTGCAAGCGGAGACGTGCAAGATCATTATTACAGACAAGCAATAACGGCTGCGGGTTCTGGTTGTATGGCGGCTTTGGATGCGGAACGTTATCTTGCTGCGAGAGAAGATTTGGTTACTCTAAACAGCATTAGTTAGTATGAGAAGACTCCTATTATTCACATTTATCACTTTAATTTCGATAAATGTCTTCGCTCAGACAGATTCGAATATGGGTATTATTCCTGTTCCAGTATCAGTTGTTAAAAAGCAGGGAAGTTTTAGTCTCGATAAAACAGTGGTTTTGGTTTCTGCAGATGCAGCAAATTCACAGGTAGCAGATTTATTAAACGCCTATATTGTTTCGAAGGCTGGATTTGCGTTAAGAGCGGAAAAAACGATAATGCCAGGTTCAAAGGCGATTTTACTCACTTCTATTGGCGCGGATAAACTCCCAGCGGAAGGTTACAAAATCATAATTACAAATAAACAGTTTACGATAGTTGGTAAAGGTGCAGGGTTGTTCTATGGTCTGCAATCTGCCATGCAAATGATGCCTGACCCAGTTAAGAAAGGCAGCAGTGTAGTCATCAATGCGGTTGAAATCAACGATTATCCAAGATTTAAGTATCGCGGGTTACATCTCGATGTGGGTAGACATATGTTCCCGGTTGCCTTTGTGAAAAAATATATAGACCTAATGTCTCAATACAAACTAAACAATTTTCATTGGCATTTGACGGAGGATCAGGGATGGAGAATTGAGATCAAAAAATATCCGAAGCTAACCAGTGTAGGTTCTATTAGAAAGGGTACGATTATAGGTAATTATCCGGGAACTGGTAATGATAACATTGTTTATAAAGGCTTTTACACACAGGATGAAGTTAAAGATATTGTAGCTTACGCTTCGCAACGCTTCGTCAACGTAATCCCGGAAATTGAATTGCCAGGTCATAGTTCCGCTGCAATTGCTGCATATCCTGAACTAAGCTGCTTTCCAGAAAGGGATACTTTTATTGGTGATCGTACCACTTGGGCAGGTTCCAGAATGGGTAAACAGGTTCAACAAACCTGGGGCATTTATCAGGATGTTTTTGTGCCATCTGAGAATACATTCAATTTTCTAGAGGGCGTATTGGATGAAGTTCTTGCATTGTTTCCGTCTAAATATATCCATATAGGAGGTGATGAAAGTCCCAAAGAATTTTGGAAAGAAAGTAAGTTTTGTCAGGACCTCATTAAAACATTAGGTTTAAAAGATGAGCATGAATTGCAGAGCTATTTCATTCAAAGAATAGAGAAGTATATTAATAGTAAAGGAAGATCCATCATCGGTTGGGATGAGATCTTAGAAGGTGGGCTGGCCCCTAATGCTACAGTGATGTCGTGGAGAGGCATTGATGGTGGTATTGCTGCCGCAAAGCAAAACCATGATGTAATTATGAGTCCGAGTGGACCAATTGGCTTATACCTCGATAGCAAGCAATCCAACTCCAAGGATGAGCCTACTAATATTGGTGGGTTTTCTACTTATTCTATTATCTATGGCTATGATCCTATTCCCAAAGAGCTGACGCCTGAACAACAATCACATATTATTGGGGTGCAGGGAAATGTCTGGACAGAGTATATACGGACTCCCGAGAAGATTGAGTATATGTTATTGCCGAGAATGTTTGCTTTGTCGGAAATAGCATGGAGTCCGGTTGCTAGAAAAGACCTTAAGAACTTTGCTGAAGAGCGGCTGCCGTTGCATCTGTTAAAACTGGATAGAACGACTACCAATTATTGGATTCCAACACCGATCGGACAATCCGAAAAAGTGATGACAGGAGAAAATTTTAGTATTGCACTTAAGGAACCAATACCCGGTTCGAGAATTTATTACACACTTGATCTTTCAAGACCATCAATAAACGCCACTTTTTATACCACGCCTTTAAAAATAACTATTCCAACTGGGCAGAAGCGTGTATTGAAAACAATTGTAGTGACGCCTGGGAATAGAACAAGCGTTGTAACAGAAACCATTTTGAACAATGGTGCTCCAGATGAAAAAACTAAATAGTAAATAGATGAGATCAATCAAATATATCTTCAGTGCTTGTGGGTTATTAGCCGCTTTGTTTCTAATAACCTCCTGTGGTGATGATAAGGGTGCCGTGAATCTTACTCAGCAGAATGTTCCGCCAGTCAAAAAGGATCAATTCCCTTTTTATAAGGATATACAAATACGTCCGGGACTTAATTTTGAAGTGGTAAGCTGGGGTAAAGGGGTAGACTCTGTTGGGGGCTATTTGGTTTTGCTTTCCGACTCATTAAAGAGCAGTTATAGATCCTTATCCAATGAAAGAGAAGGTATTGTCACAGATGCTTGGAATATGGATATGGACAACGATGGAAATCCGGAGATTTACATTGAATTATTAAGCCGGAAAAGTGTATCTGATCTACATGTATTTGAATATTCAGGGGGTAGTTTTAATAAAATTACTTTCCCTGGTCTTAGTAGCAACATGAAAAAAATTTACGCTGGAAATGATAAGTTTACTATCAAGGAGGGTGAACTTTATCGTTCATTTCCGATTGTGAACCCACGTGATGCTACGGAGAAAGCTGGTAATTTGAAACTGATTAAATACCGGCTGTCTGGCAACAATTTTCTACCTTCAGAAGTCAAAGAATAATCTATTTGTTTTCATTGAACTGCGTACTAATGCGTTCGAATTTTTCGATCAAGAGGCTGATGCGTTCTTTTTCACCCTTCAAATAGGCTTTACGAAATACGGTAGCGCAAAGTGTCATCCAAATGATTGTAAACAATATTAAAGCGATCTGCACCAAGGGCGACAAGAGGTTCAGTTTCTCGTAAAAGTAAAATATCACCCCCACAGACAGTGCGGCCATGTAAAGCCAGTAAAGTTTATTATAGATAGTGAATTTGTTCAATTGATAAGCTTTAAGTTGATCAAGAAAAGCCTTAGGATGTTCTGTAAAATCGTTTTCAGAGATAAGCTTATGATCCTTATAAAGGATAAACGTGTATATACCCACTAAAACCACGATGATACTTAGACCGGCAAGAGTGGTCCAGGATTCAAACTCAGCGAATAGCAATAGCGCCGCCAAAGTAGCAAAGGACACAATCATTCCAAGAATATTAAGGCGAGATTTAGACCTTATGCCTGCAACTTCCTTTTTCGATTGTGCCAGCATCTCATCAGATGAGATCTTTACCTCAAGAGAATGTGATTGCCAAAGCGATTGTATATGATCAAATTCTTGCATGCTGATTGTATAATTCGGTAAGTTTTAATTTAATGCGGTGGATTCTCACTCTGAGGTTTCCTTCGCTGATTCCCGATATTTCGGCAATTTCATGGTAAGGTAATTCGTCCAGCACCATAGTGATGATCAGGCGGTCGTTCTCTTCCAGTTTCGCAATTGATTTGTAAAGCAATGCGACCTGCTCATTCTTTTCGGAGAACTCCTCCGGTCGGTTTTCGATAATATTGTCTGTTAACTCGTCTTTAGCCTGCCGTTTTTCCGATCTTAAGTAAGTTAGACAAGTATTGACAGCTATTCTGTAAATCCAAGTGGAGATTAGTGATTTATTTCGGAATTTATCAAGATTTTGCCAGACTTTAAGAAAAGTCTCTTGAAGGAGGTCATTAGCAGAGTCTTCATCTCCTGTATATCCGTAGCATAGATGGAAAATCTTCTTAGAATTCGTATCAAAAATCTCTTTAAATAGCTTTTCTTTGTTTTCCACTGGGTACGCTTTGTTTCTTTAGAAATTATTCAGGACTTTTTGTTACGTCTAATGTGCAAATAATTGCATTGTCCACAAAGTTTACAAAATAATTTAATTATTGTAGTTTTACAGCGGAGATAATTATTAAACTAACTTAAATGTCCAAAAATAACAGGTTAACGTTCTTTATCTTCCTCGCGCTCGTGCTGGGAGTAGCACTAGGATACTATTTAAACGTAAAGACGTTTAGCGTTTACAATGAAAGGATTGCTGGTTCAGAACTAAGGATAAAAGCCATTGGCGGACAATTGCTAAAAGTTATTGATAGTAATTCAACAGCGTACAGCACACTTATCGCGGAGAAAAAATCTAATGAGAACATTAGAAAAGACAACGAAGTATTGAGAGAAAAGAATTTGGAGCCGTTGACGCTCCTGAGCGATATTTTTTTACGGTTAATCAAGATGATCGTAGCACCACTAGTTTTTACTACGCTTGTTGTCGGTGTCGCAAAAGTTGGAGATATCAATGCCGTGGGTAGAATTGGGGGGAAAACCATGTTGTGGTTTCTAAGTGCATCATTACTGTCGCTAATTCTTGGAATGATCATGGTTAATATTTTCAAACCTGGTGAAGCGATGAATTTGCCTTTGCCTCCAAGTAATATAGATACAGGAATTCAGAAAGTTGCTTTGTCTTTAAAGGACTTCATCTCACATATTTTTCCCAAGAGTATGGTAGAGGCGATGGCTACAAATGAAATTCTGCAGATTGTAGTTTTCTCTTTGTTTTTTGGGGTTGCCACAGCGGCGATTGGCGAAAAGGGCCAGCTCATAATTACTTTTTTTGACAGTGTTGCTCATGTTATTTTGAAGGTAACTGGATATGTAATGAACTTCGCCCCATTCGCAGTATTTGGTGCTATGGCTGCTATTGTGGCCAAACAGGGTTTGGGCGTGATTTCTACTTATGCGCTCTTTATTGGTGAATTTTATTTTACGATGTTAATTCTCTGGGCTTTGTTGATCCTAATTGGCTTCATTGTGCTAAAAAAACGCGTTTTCAACCTAATGAATAGAATGAAACAACCAGTTATGCTCGCTTTCAGTACAGCAAGTAGTGAAGCTGCTTATCCTAAAACGATGATGCAACTGGAACGGTTTGGTTGCAAAGATAAAATTGTGAGTTTCGTATTACCATTGGGGTATTCTTTTAATTTGGATGGTTCCATGCTTTATATGACCTTTGCCTCGTTATTTATTGCACAGGCATATGGTATTCACCTTTCATTTGATCAGCAAATTACCATGTTGTTGATACTTATGCTTACCAGTAAGGGAATTGCTGGAGTGCCGAGGGCTTCCTTGGTTGTTATTGCTGGAACTATTGCTACTTTCAATATCCCAGAAGCCGGGCTGGCGTTGCTTATAGGTATTGACCCATTATTGGATATGGGTAGATCTGCAACCAATGTAATTGGCAATAGCCTTGCTACTGCCGTGGTGAGTAAATGGGAAGGTGAATTGACTCAAGCACAAGATTAAATTAGAAATAAACATGACTTTTAGGGGTAAAAAAATCTTTCTTGCATTTACTATTGTCGTTCCATTTATCATCTACTGCGTAATTTATTATACGCCTATGTTGAGGAATGCAAAATACAGATCCACTGAGTTTGTATCATTGCAATTCAAGTGGGGCGTAGGTGCTATATTGCAAAATACCTATGATTCGTCCACCGGTAATTATCAGTACGTCGATACTAGGGATTCATTGATAAAAACGAATGTGAAGCTAAGGAAAAATGACATCATCTACCTTCATAACAAGGCTAATGAACTTGGATTGTGGAATTTTCCTGAAGTTATTGCGAATGAAGGAGAGGACCTGAAGTCAAACAAAGTGTTGCGTTACGAGATTCGATTCAACTATAAAAGGAAGTCTAAGAAAGTGATTTATATGACCAACTACACTGAAATGCCCAAGCTTAGAAACGTAGCTGGCCAGATGCAAAAGCTGATCACTCAAAGCATCAACGATGCGGAAGAGCGCTACACGAAATAATAAGATTTGACTTGGATATTTAGAAAAATATATTCTATATTTGCACCTCGTTAAAAATAAACAATTTAAAAATAAATAATTAACAATGTACGCAATAGTAAATATAGCAGGGCAGCAATTCAAAGTTGCAAAAGACCAGCACCTTTTTGTACACCGTTTGCAAGGAGATGAAGGCGCTAGTATTGAATTTGACAATGTATTGTTGGTTGAAGATGGTGGTGTAATTTCTGTAGGAGCTCCTGCATTAACCGGCGCAACTGTTTCAGCTAAGATCGTGTCTCATTTGAAAGGTGATAAAGTGATCGTTTTCAAGAAGAAACGTAGAAAAGGTTACAAAAAGAAAAACGGACACCGTCAGTATTTCACTAAAATCCAGATCTCTGGTATCAGTTTATAATTAGTTGTTGAACACAAATTATCCATTATAGGTAATTTATAAAATATAAAACATGGCACATAAAAAAGGAGCCGGTAGTTCCAGAAACGGACGCGAGTCGCATAGTAAACGTTTAGGTATCAAAATTTTTGGTGGACAAGATGCTATCGCTGGAAACATTTTAGTACGTCAGCGCGGTACAAAACATCATCCTGATAAAGGTGTAGGCATTGGAAAGGACCATACTTTGTTCGCGTTGGTTGATGGTACAGTCGTCTTCAAAAAGAAACAGGACAATAAATCATATGTTTCTATTCTTCCAACTGCTGTAGTTAAAGAGGTTGTTGCTGAAACTCCTGTTACTGTTAAAGCTGCTTCTGCAGAAGCAACAGTTATTGAAGAAGCACCGATTAAAAAAGCACCTGCTAAGAAAGCAGTTAAAGCTGAAGCTCAAGAAACTGAAGTTACGGAAGCTGAAACTGCACCAGCAGAATAATCAGATCTGATCTCATATATAAGCCCTTAGCATTTGATGTTAAGGGCTTTCTGTTGTACTCTTTTTTTTAGAAAACTGATCCCTAATTCTCTCTATTCATCAATTGATTTGCGATATTAATCAGCGCTTCTTTGCGCTCTATCGGAGTACTAATCTTAGTTAGAGCTAGGAAAGCAAGATCAAGGTAGTGTTTCATGACATCAGTTGCAGCGGTTCGTATTTTGTATAGATCATATAAGCCGGTTATAGCTTTTATTTTCATTTTATTGTTGGCATTCTGAGCTTGATTTTTTAATGTGGCAAGATCATTTTTGCTAGCAAGCTCCTGAAGTTTTAGACGCAAAAAGGTTTTCTTGTCAGAGATGATATCACCACCTACTCGTTTTCCAAACTTTTCCGGGTCTCCATAGACATCCAAGATGTCATCCTGAAGTTGAAAAGCTATACCTAAATTCTCCCCAAATTGATAAATCAATTCTGCCTGTTCCTCAGTTGCATTTGATACAATAGCGCCTAGTTTCATTGCTCCACCTAGTAGTACCGCTGTTTTAAGACGAATCATATCGATGTACTCCTCGATGCTTACGTCTTCTCTTTTTTCAAACTCCATGTCCAGTTGCTGGCCTTCGCACACACCCTGAGCCGTAAGATTAAACGTCTCCAATGCTGGCTTAAGTACGCTTACATGGACATTTGTTAAATGCTTATTCGCTTCCACCATCATCACATCTCCACTAAGGATTGCAGTATTGGTTCCCCATTTCTTATGAACGGTTTTACGGCCTCTCCTCAAGGGAGCGTTGTCCATAATGTCATCGTGCACAAGCGTAAAATTGTGGAAGGTTTCGATGGCTAATGCTGCGGGTATGCCGGCAACTAGATCTCCATCGAATAAATCTACCGCCATCAACAACATTGTTGGTCTGATACGTTTCCCGCCTAAACTCATTATATAGCTTATAGGCTCATATAAGGACGCTGGATATACTGGGTATTGAATTTCTGTAATTGCTTGTTCTATGCGCTTTAAAAGCTCTGAAGGAGAATGCATTTCTACTGTTACTAATCTAGGATTAAGGTGAAATCTATTTGACGCTTGGCAAGGTCCACTTTTTTGACTTTGACTTTAACCTCATCACCTAGTTGATATTTTTTCTTTTTACGCTGACCGACTATGCAATAATTCTTTTCATCTAGCACGTAGAAATCATCGGAAATATCCCTAAGTCTAATCATTCCTTCACATTTATTCTCGATGATCTCTACATACATACCCCATTCTGTAACACCGGAAATTATCCCTAAGAATTCGTTTCCAACATTCTCTTTCAGGTACTCTGCTTGTTTGTATTTTATCGAAGCTCGCTCTGCATCCGCTGCTCGTTTTTCCATAGCGGAAGAATGCGAAGCAGCATTTTCATAATCGTCTTCATCCGCTGATTTCTCATGGTTTAAATAGGCAGCTAAAAGCCTGTGTACCATTACGTCAGGATAGCGACGAATAGGGGAGGTAAAATGGGTATAGTAGTCGAAGGCCAACCCATAATGGCTTGTCTTCTTAGTGGTGTATATCGCTTTGGCCATTGATCTTATTGCCAACTGTGTTAGAACATTTTGTTCCTTCTTGCCTTCTACATCCTCCATCAAGAAGTTTAAGGATTTTGCAATTTCCTTGTCGGTTTTCATGTTGATCTTATAACCGAAGCGAGCTGCAAATAGGGCGAAGTTACCTAGGTTCTCCAGGTTAGGAGAATCATGCGAGCGGTATACAAATGTTAGTTTCTTTTTACCCGTTACCTTTTTAGCGACAAATTCAGCCACTCTTCTATTGGCCAGTAACATGAAGTCCTCAATTAGTTTGTGGGCGTCCTTACGCTCTTTGACGTAGACACCTAAAGGTTTGCCGGTGTCATCAAGTTTAAATTTAACTTCTGTGCTTTCAAAGCTGATTGCACCATTTTTAAACTTTCGATCTCTTAAGATGTAAGCTAGTTCATTCAATTTAAGAAGCTCGTCAACGTGTTTCCCTGATTTGTTTTCGATAACTTCCTGGGCATCCTCATAGCTAAAACGCGTGTCAGAATGAATTGCTGTTCTTCCGAACCATTCATTCACAATATTTGCCAGCTCATCCAGTTCGAATACAGCAGCAAAACATAGCTTATCTTCATTTGGACGCAGCGAACATACCCCGTTACTCAATCGTTCAGGAAGCATTGGAATAACCCTGTCCACTAAATAAACCGAAGTAGCTCTCGAATAGGCTTCTTTATCTAAATTACTGTGCGGTGTAACATAGTGGGATACATCAGCAATGTGAACGCCAACTTGGTAGTTCCCGTTATCCAGTTTTTTGAACGAAATGGCATCGTCAAAATCCTTTGCGTCAGCAGGATCTATCGTAAAAGTGATCGTGTCTCTAAAATCTTTTCTCCCAATCATATCGGCATCAGAAATACCTTCCCGAATTGCCTCTGCTTCTTTTTCAACCTCTTTAGGAAATTCCAAAGGGAACCCGTATTGAGCTAGAATAGCATTCATTTCCGTATTATTCTCACCTTGTTCACCAAGGATAGTTGTGATTTTTCCTATAGGATTTTTAACACCATCAGGCCAGTCAGTAATGCTAACCTGAACTTTTTGCCCGTTTTTAGCACCATTGAGGTCTGTTAGCGGAACAAAAATATCATGAAGCATCTTACGGTCATCAATGTTTACGAATGCGAACCGATCAGAAATCTTTATCACACCTATAAAGTCCGTTTTCGCACGTTGTATAATCTCTATAACTTCCCCTTCGTTTTTCCTTCCACTTTTTTTAGCGAAAATATAAACCTTAACCTTATCCCCGTTTAATGCATTGTGAAGCTTACGTGAAGAGACAAAGATGTCTTTTTCAAACTCTTCATCTGGAATCACAAAAGCAGAACCATCTGCGGTCATGTCAACTTTGCCTGTAACAAATGTTTTAAGGTCTTTAAACTTGAACTTTCCTTTCTCAGGTTCAACGAAAACTCCTTTCTTCGCTTGCTCTTTAAGAACTTCCAATATGGTTTCCCTGGATGCAGGGTCAGTTAGATTTAATTTAGCAGAAACCTGTTTATAATTTAAGGCTTCATTGTTGCTTTTCTCCAGAACGTCGCTAATTAATTGTGTTAAAACGACTTCTAAGTGAGCTGATTTCTTTTTTGCCATAAGTTAAATATGAATCTTGTGAAGATAACAAATTGAAGTGATAGATTGTTGTATTTCGTACCTTAGCATGGACTTTGCTGTGTTTAGTTTACTGTATTCTGATAATAAAAAATGATTGAAGACCGAGAAAGAAAAGCTGGAAAAGAGTTGCTCACTATTGTATTCCGGGCAATAGTTTGGAGTGTGCTTACGTATTTTTATTTTAATAAACCTCAATTCTATAACGAAAATGCAAGCGTAGAAAGCGTGGCTAAGGCTCTTGTAGTTTTTCTTGGGGCGAGTTTGGTGGTTTCTACGCTTCGACTAACCATAATCTATTGGTACATCCGTAAACACAATTTTAAAAGTAATATAAAAGACAATTTCATTCTAGGGATTAATCGGATCGTTTCTATTTTGAACACTGTCTTTATGGTAATCGCCTTTATCACATTATTTAAAGTTGATCCTAAAGACTTCATTTTTAGTGTTTCCATCGTTGCTGCCGCAATTGCCGTCACTTTTAAAGAATACATCAACAACATGATCAATGGCCTGATCATCATGTTTTCCGATCGATTATCGCTAGGAGATCACATTAGGATAGGAAACAATGAAGGAAAAATTTTAGACATCACGTTAATCAATATGATCCTTCAAAATGAAGATAGCGATATGGTCATTGTACCGAACTCTATTGCCTTTAGTTCTGTTATCATCAACCAATCTAAGCAAAATACCAAGAAGCTTTCTATTGATTTTGATATGGCATTGGAGAACGGATATACACCTGAATATTTGGAAAACTACCTAAATAAAGTTATTGATAATTATTCGGCTAACGTAGTGCCTGGAGGTTTAACGGTTAAAACGCTCGAAATAAATAGGGATGTGGTCATCTTCAAGGCAATGGTATTGCTTAAATTCTATGATAAACTGAAAGAAAGAGAGATTAGGAGAGCAATCAATACTGCATTAATCAGATTATCCGCAACGCTAAAAAAGACAATCAGCCTAAATGGCGAGGATAATGTTTCTAAGTCTAAAACTACATCTCAGGAAAAAGAACCACTATAGCTAATTGATACGTGAGCCAGGAATCGCCGCTATTAGCTTTTTGGTATAATCCGCTTTTGGATGATTATAAATCTCGTCAGGGAAGCCAATCTCTTCAATCTTGCCTTTGTTCATCACCATCATTCGATCAGAAATATGTTTAACAACCGCCAGATCATGAGAAATAAAGATATAGGTTAGGCCCATCTCCCGCTGTAACTCTCTTAGCAAATTGAGTACCTGAGCTTGAACAGATACATCTAGCGCGGAGACAGATTCATCACAGATAATAAACTTAGGGTGTAACGCAAGAGCCCGAGCAATCACTATCCGCTGTCTTTGACCTCCCGAAAA
>JACMPF010000230.1 GCA_014377665.1 Pedobacter sp.
GCGGCTTTCATCATTGACAATGATCACGATCCAAAACCGTTGTACTATCAGTTGTTAGCGGAGCGAGGACAGGTGTTCTCCTGGGAATATTATGAAAAGGGACCAGAGTTATGGAAAGTTAAAATTTCAAAAACGATCGGGGATACTCAAACAGAAACCATCGGGGAGATTGTTAACAAAGATTATAGAAAGGCACAGGTGTTTAAACGTTATGGTATTGATTTCTGTTGCGGTGGTAAAAAGACTATTGCTGAGGTTTGTAAGACAAAGGGGATTGATACTACACAGCTTGAGAAGGATCTCGAAGTAATGTCGGATGAGGCCTATTCTAGTGAAAATGATTATTTGAAATGGGATACAAACTTTCTTGTCGACTACATCATAAATACCCATCACCGTTATGTTAAAGACAATACGGGTTTTATCAAAGAGTTGGCAAACAAAGTAGCTAAAGTTCATGGTGTGCAACATCCAGAGGCAATTAAAATAGCTTCCATCTATTCAGAAGTTGCGGACGATCTGCTACTTCATTTAGAGAAGGAAGAGAAGATTCTTTTTCCATTTATTAAAGAACTGGTACGCGTTGAAGCTGATGGATCGGTAATGCCTGAGAGTTTGCTCGGAAACGTTGCTAATCCCATTCAGATGATGGAGGCGGAACATGAGAAAGCTGGAGAAGCACTGCAGATGATCAGAGAGATTACCCAGAATTTCACCTTACCTGCAGATGCTTGTAATTCTTACATGATTCTTTATAAAAAACTTGATGAGTACGAAAATGATCTACATAGACATGTACATCTTGAAAACAATGTGTTGTTTCCAAAGGCTATCGACCTGCAAGCAAAGCTAAACTAATTGTTCAGCACTATAAATTTAAAAAGCCTACTATGGAAGCATCTACAGTAGGTTTTTTTTAACCGGTTTTTCGGTTCTTATATTGAAGGCAATTTGCCCGAGCCCGACACAGATCATTATCGCTATTAAAAAGAGAATGATGTTGCTGTGCGAAAGTAGATTTACTCCTGTCATTTCTAGTCCCTGAATCATTAAAATGAGCTCCTGTAAGAGGACGCCGGATATAAACAGCTTTGTCCCTGTTAGATTTAGTTTCTGCTGATCGGGCATTATCTGGTTGAAGAAGCCTACTATAAAAAATGAGATGACGCCTAAAAAGCAAAGGTGTAAATAAGCAATTACAATTGGTCTGAACCCAAATGCGAGACTACTTAAATATGGTATTGTTGAAAGCCCCTGCAGAATAATTTTAAGCACAAAACAACTGAGTGCTAGCAGCCATAAATATTGAGTTGTTTTAGAAAAAGTGTAAAGGCCACTGTTTTTCATAAACTTAAAAATGCTAATCAGATAAAGAATTGCAGCTAGTTGAAGCACTCCGGAAACGGTGCCTATCCAATATAAATAAGTTGGTACTCGTAACCAAAGTATTGACAATAAGTAGGTTGGGATAATTGTGATGATCAAGGTTAAATAAAGCTTTTTGTTTATTTTTTGGAGCGTCGGACTGTAGTTTGTTTTTACAGAACACAGTAGGCCTAAACAGGTAAAGACAAACCATCCGTTATACTGAAAATGCAAAAAAAAGTAAATGGCAGCAAAAAAATAATCCTGAACTTTGATATGCATCGCCATTAAATAAGCCAGTGTAAATGCACCGATCGAGGAGAGAGCCCACAATATAAGTGCGGTTTTAAACCAGACTCTAGCATAAGATCTATCATTTATTTTTTTGAGGTCCTGCCAATACTGGTAGATAAAGAAGTAAGAAACAAAGATTGAAAGTGTCGAAAATGTTATAGATAGAAACGCGTACCCCTGTACCATAAAAGTAAATAACATCGCATATGCGGTAATCATATTGGCAATCAATATTACCCGATACCGCTTAAAGTTGACGCTGATATTTTGCCTCGAAAGATAGTCTACCATTAGGCTCATAAGGGCGATTGTTACCCATCCTACAAATGCAAAATGAGAGTGGCCGTGTAAGAGGAATTTCTGATCGATTAATGGTAAAGGGAAGTTTATTTTATACCGTAATATCACACCCACTAAGGCTAAGACTACAAAGTTGATTAATGCAATCTTTACCCATTTTAGGGTTTCGAATTGTTGTGTTCCCATATTAATTCTGCTATGATTTTTATCATTTAAAGGATGTAAGTACAATAAAAATATTCAGAAAAGGTGTGACGAGCATCATTTTTTAAGGTCCTTCAAGTCATTCTTTGTCAGTTCTAATCAACGTAGAATTGTATTATAAATTAAACTAATATTTTATGAAAAAAATTTGTATAATCTGCGTATTGGCCCTGTTTATTATTGCTTGTGGTGGAAACAGTAATGATAAATCGGCTACAAATACGAGTGATCCCACCGCTACATCTGAGGGAGATAAAAAAACTAGTGACTATGACCCGAATCGTGGGGAAGGTAAGTTCAGCGATGTGAAGTTGGATGATAAATTGGATGCAGCAATGGCCGCCAGAGGTGAGAAAATCGCTGATTTAAAATGTACCTCTTGTCACAAACTAACCGATGAAAAGCTAGTTGGTCCGGGCTGGTCTGGAGTAACTGGTCGTCATAAAGCCGAATGGATTATGAATTTCATGACCAATACAGATGCAATGATCGACAAAGATCCTAAAGTTCAGGCTATGCTTGAGATTTGTATGGTTCGTATGCCTAATCAAAGCTTAAGCGATGGGGATGCCAGGGACATTCTGGAATTCTTGCGAAAAAATGATGGTATTAAATAATTTGACAAATAGATATTAACTATATTTTTATGAATAAGATTTTGTTTTCGATATGTTGCTGTTCAGCAATGTTGGTAATGTTGAATTTATCAGCCTGTAAACCTAAAAATGCAGGGGATGCTACTGGCAGCGATGTTGCAGGACGTGTTTATGTACCACCTGGAAAATATGACGAATTGTACAATTTCGTTTCCGGGGGTTTTAGTGGTCAGGTAAGTGTATACGGAGTGCCATCTGGACGTCTTTTAAGGGTTATACCGGTATTTTCAGTAGATCCTGAAAAAGGCTGGGGTTTTAGTGAAGAGACAAAACCTATGTTAAATACTTCTCACGGAGAAATTCCATGGGGAGATCAGCATCACCTTGACCTTTCACAAACTAACGGGGAAATTGACGGTCGCTGGTTATTTGCAAATGAAAATAATACCCCTCGTGTTGCAAGGATTGATTTAAAAACCTTCAGAACCGCGGAGATCATAGAAATTCCAAACAGTGCAGGTAATCATTCCTCCCCTTTTATTACTGAAAATACGGAGTATGTAGTAGCCGGGACACGTTTTAGCGTGCCAATGGACTATGAAAATGGAGATGTTCCGATCTCTTCTTACAAGAAGAGTTTCAAAGGTACCATCACCTTTATTAGTGTCGCACCAAAAGAGGGAGAGATGAAAGTGGCCTTTCAACTCCTATTGCCAGGTATGAACTTCGATTTGAGTCATAGCGGTAAAGGCCCAAGTAGTGGCTGGTTTTTCTTCAGCTGTTATAATTCTGAGCAAGCGCATACCCTGTTAGAGGTCAATGCGTCTAAAAGAGATAAGGATTATATCCTTGCTGTAAACTGGAAAAAGGCAGAAGAGTATGTTAAACAGGGCAAGGGAAAAAAAATTAAAGCGAACTACGCACACAATAAATACAACGAATCTACTCATACTGCTACTTCTACTATGGAGAACGAAGTTACCATGATCGATGTGAAGGATTTCCCAGATCTTGTGTATATGATACCTTGTCCTAAATCACCTCATGGTACCGATGTAGATCCAACTGGAGAGTATATTGTAGGTAGTGGTAAATTGGCGGCTTTAATCCCCGTTTTTTCTTTCAGCAAGATTCAAAAAGCCATTGCGAACAAAATTTTTGATGGAAGCTATGGTGGAATACCGGTAATAAAATATGAAGCAGCATTATACGGAGAAGTAAAAAAACCAGGTTTAGGACCGCTGCATACAGAGTTCGATGGTAAGGGTAATGCTTATACTACATTTTTTATCTCTTCAGAGATTGTAAAATGGAGCCTGAAAGACCTTAAAATATTAGATAGACACCCTACTTACTATTCTCCAGGGCATTTAAGTATTCCTGGTGGGGATACAAGAAAACCATATGGTAAATATTTGATAGCTTATAATAAAATTACTAAGGATAGATTTTTGCCAACTGGACCAGAGTTGTCTCAAAGCGCTCAGCTGTTTGATATCAGTGGTGATAAAATGAAGTTATTGTTAGATTACCCAACTATTGGAGAACCGCATTACGCACAGATGGTGCCTGCAGAATTAATTTCTAAAAATTCACTGAAGATCTTTAAACTGGAAGAAAACAAACATCCATATGTTACCATGGGTGAGAAGAAAGTGAATGTAGTTAGAGAAGGAAATAAAGTGCATGTCTATATGACTGCTATGCGCTCCCATTTTTCTCCGGATAACATTGAAGGAGTACGCGTTGGAGATGAAGTTTATTTTCATCTTACCAATCTTGAACAGGACTGGGACGTACCTCACGGATTTGGTGTGAAAGGGAATAAAAACGCTGAACTGCTGGTTATGCCTGGTGAGACAAGTACACTTAAATGGGTTCCAGCTAAAGCGGGAATTTATCCTATATACTGCACAGATTTCTGCAGCGCTCTACATCAGGAAATGCAGGGATATGTACGGGTGTCTGTAAGAGGTTCTAAAGTTCCGATTTCTTTTAGTTTGGGTAAAAACTCAGAAGCGACAGACGATATATTAACCAAATAGATTAATTAGGCAAATCTGATGAA
>JACMPF010000231.1 GCA_014377665.1 Pedobacter sp.
CAGAGTTCATCTTGAGGTATATCCAGTTGTTCCATACGATTCGTTAACTTGTCGAGGCGTTCTTCACGTTGTGAGCCACCAATAATTTCTCCAATTCCCGGGAAAAGAATATCCATTGCGGCAACGGTATTCCTGCCTTTCACATCCGGCTCATTCTGACGCATGTAAAACGATTTGATGTCCGCAGGATAATCCGTCAGTATCACTGGTCTTTTAAAGTGTTTCTCTACCAGAAAGCGCTCATGTTCAGACTGAAGATCAGCTCCCCATTCATCAATAATATATTTAAATTGTTTCTTTTGGTTAGGCTTTGAAGACTTTAGAATCGCGATGGCTTCCGTATAGGTCAAACGCTCAAAATCATTATTTAAACAGAAATTTAACTTATCTAAAAGAGAAAGCTCAGAACGTTCAATCTGAGGTTTAGACTTTTCTTCTTCTAATAAGCGGCCATTTAAAAATTCCAATTCATCTATACAGTTTTCTAAGGCATAATGAATCACGTATTTCAACATGTCCTCTGCTAGTTGCATGTTGTCTTCCAGATCTGCGAAAGCGACCTCTGGTTCAATCATCCAGAACTCTGCAAGGTGACGTGTAGTATTAGAATTTTCAGCCCTAAAGGTAGGTCCAAACGTGTAAATCTGACCAAAAGCCATAGCTGCTAGTTCACCTTCAAGTTGCCCTGATACGGTCAGGTTACTGGAGCGGGCGAAGAAGTCCTCTGAATAATCAACCTTTCCTTCTGGAGTACGAGGAACGTTGTCAAAGTCTAGTGTAGTTACCTTGAACATTTCTCCAGCGCCTTCCGCATCAGAGGCTGTAATTATTGGGGTATGCATGTATACAAAGCCTCTTTCATTATAAAACTGATGAATGGCGAAGGCGAGGGCGTGACGAACTTTGAATACTGCATTAAAAGTATTGGTACGGAAACGCAGGTGAGCAATCTCCCTTAGAAATTCCAAACTGTGCTTCTTGGGTTGCAAGGGAAATTTCTCAGGATCACTATCGCCAAGAATTTTTATTGTTGTCGCTTTAACATCTACTCGCTGACCTTTTCCAATAGATTCTACAATTGTACCTGTCACGGAAATCGCAGCGCCAGTAGTAATTCTTTTAAGAAGATTTTCGTCAGTATTATTGAAGTCTACCACAATTTGAATGTTTCCCATGCAGGAGCCATCGTTCAATGCGATGAACTGATTGTTTCTGAAAGTTCTTACCCAACCCATTACGGTTACTTCTTTGTCGAATTCTGTGGTCTCTAATAGACGCTGTATTTTTTCTCTTTTAATCATGTTATTTTCTGGAGCGGGGCAAAAATAATGAAATCCTTCAAGAATCAGGCGCAAATATTTAGATAGGTTGAATGAGTTTTTTTTTGAGTTTAACAGTTAAAATTTATTTATTGAGGTGTGTATTCTTGTTTACTCAATAAAAAATGAATAATAAAATGTTTTTTATAAGAATTATGGTTGTTTTAATTGTATTTATCGGTTTATTTAGTATAAAAATTCTAATAAAAATCTATTTAATTTGATTTTTATAAATTAATATAGGAATTTTTTAAGTTTAAATGTGTTTTAAATTAAAAATTTGAATTATTTAAGTGTTAAAATGGAAATAAATTAATTTTTTTTTCAAATGTTATGTTTTTAAATAAAAGTTCCTATGTTTGTATTGCTCGTTTAATTTATATTTGGTTAGAGAGGCCTACAATTGGATAGTTGTAGGCCTTTTCTTTTTTAGAGAAAATTAACCGGTATAATAGTTTAAATTTATCTTCTTTGACAGTCTTCTGAGCTTTATAAGAGCTTACATATATGTGCCTTGAATTAACCAGTTAATGTTCTTTGATTGAACTTGTCTTGAAAATGGCCTTAGCTCATACTTATCTTGGTATCTCCAGGGTTTCCAGACACTTTCTCTACGCTTGCTATTCGTGTTCCAGTCTGCTCAAACCGACCAGCAACCGACTAGTCAATAGGAGCGCTAAGTGATGCCATCTTACACGACACTTTAACAGTTAACCAACTTCTTTTTAAACAAAAAAAGAGCTGCGAATGCAGCTCTTTAAATGAAAATAACTGCTAACTCACGAGCAGCGCAATAAATTATGCTAAGACTTGAGTAACTAAAGCCGCTGCGTCTTTCAATGCGATAGCTGAGTAAACTTTTAGTCCGGATTCATCAATTAATTTCTTTGCTTCCACAGCATTTGTGCCCTGCAGTCGACAAATGATTGGTATCGGAACATCACCAATCTCTTTATAAGCATCGATAACACCTTGAGCAACTCTATCGCAACGTACTATGCCGCCAAAGATGTTAATCAAAATAGCCTTGACGTTTGGATCTTTAAGGATGATGTTAAAACCAGCTTTCACAGTTTGTGCGTTTGCAGTTCCACCTACGTCAAGGAAGTTAGCAGGCTCACCACCCGCGATTTTAATAATATCCATAGTAGCCATTGCCAAACCAGCACCATTAACCATACAACCAACGTTTCCGTCTAATTTTACATAGTTAAGGTTAGATTCACTAGCTTCAACGTCAGTTGGATCTTCTTCTAGCTTATCACGCATTGCTGCATAATCAGGATGACGGAACAAAGCGTTTTCATCCAGGTCAACCTTTGCATCTACAGCAATAATTTTATCATCAGAAGTTTTAAGAACAGGGTTGATCTCAAACATCGCAGAATCAGTGTTGTCATATGCTTTATAAAGAGCAATAACGAATTTCACCATTTCCTTATGAGCTCCACCACTCAGACCTAAGTTAAAAGCGATTTTGCGCGCTTGAAATGCCTGAAGACCAACTTTAGGGTCGATCTCTTCTTTGAATATTAAATGTGGAGTGTGTTCTGCAACTTCTTCGATATCCATACCGCCTTCGGTAGAATACATAATGATGTTTCTGCCACTTGCGCGGTTAAGAAGCACACTTACATAGAATTCTTTAGTTTCAGAAGCTCCAGGATAGTAAACATCCTGTGCAACCAATATCTTATTTACTTTCTTTCCTTCCGGACCGGTTTGAGGAGTTACTAATTGCATACCCAAAATTGCGGTAGCTCTTTCTTTAACCTCATCAAGGTTTTTAGCAAGTTTAACACCTCCGCCTTTACCTCTTCCTCCTGCATGGATTTGTGCTTTAATTACAACCCAATCAGAATTATAATCAGTTTTCATTTTTTTAGCAGCGTCTATGGCTTGTTCAACCGTGTCTGCAACTACGCCTTCCTGTACGGCGACACCAAAACTTTTGAGGATTTCTTTACCTTGATATTCGTGGATATTCATTTGCTGAAAAATTTGCTCAAATCTACAATTTCAGATTGGTTTTAAAAACACTAAGTTTGCATTTATGCTAAGAGCAACGGGTATTAGGAAAGCTTATGGGAACTTACCCATATTGAAAGGAGTAGACTTTAATGTCGGAACAGGGGAGATAGTTAGCATAATCGGTGCCTCAGGAGCGGGCAAAAGTACGCTTCTTCATATCCTTGGAACTTTGGATAAACCTGATGAAGGAGAAGTGGAATTAAATGGAACAAAAATCAATAAGCTGAGCGGAGAATTACTAAGTGTTTTTCGAAATAAGAATATCGGTTTCGTTTTTCAGTTTCATCATCTATTGCCGGAGTTTACTGCCTTAGAAAACATCTCCATTCCTGCCTTTATTGCGAAGGTTTCGAAAAAAGATGCAGAGCAACGAGCTCTTGAATTGCTGGAATTGCTTGGTCTTAGAGACAGAGCCCATCACAAGCCAAACCAATTGTCTGGTGGTGAGCAACAACGGGTAGCTGTTGCACGTGCATTAGTTAATCGTCCTTCGATCGTGTTGGCCGACGAGCCATCAGGAAACCTGGACTCCGCAAACGCAAATGCTTTGCATCAGTTTTTTATAACGCTTAGGGACAATTTTAAGCAAACATTTGTAATTGTAACTCACAATGAAGACCTCGCCAAAATTAGCGACCGGGTGGTTACAATGAAGGACGGACTAATCATATAAATCTTGAAAATACTAATTACCGGAGGCAAATCAATAAAGGCTCTTAAGCTTATAAAAGCGTATTCTAATGACAAGGTGATTCTTGCCGATTATGGCGATATGCCTTCCTTCCCCTCAATTACTTACAGTTTCATATCTCTTGGTATTCAAAACAATGAGGTTGTTGCGCATAACTTATTAACAATATGTTTGGATGAAGCCGTTGACGCAATAATCCCGCTACACAAATTTGAAGTCGATGAGATTTTGAAAACAAGTGTGCTATTCGATGAGTTTAATATTACCGTCATCCTACCATTGCCTGATTACGTAATCATCTAGGTAGTATGGAAGCGGAGTATTATCTTCAAAAATATGAGTTTTTCCTATTTGAATTCGACGATGTTTTATACCCTCAAAAGGATTACTTGCTTCAGGTGTATTACCTGTTTTCACAGTTCATTGAATATGCTGAACAAAAAGATTCTATAGAGATTCTAGAATTTATGAAGATCAGTTTTGCCAGTGATGGCCATTTTGGAATTTTTGACCGGACAATGGAGCATTTTAGCCTTGACGAAAAGTATAAGGTAAATTTTGAGTTATTGATGAAGAATGTTAGGTTGCCGCTAAAACTCCTGCTGTTTGATGAACTTCTACGCTTTTTGCAGTCGATCGTTGATTCAGGCAAGGAAATTTTTCTTATGCTGAGCGGGGATCCGGTTATACAGTTAAATAAAATCAGACAAACGGAATGGAATGGTATTGAAACCAACTTAACTGTATATTTTACTCAGGAATTCGGGAAGCAATCTATTGAGGCCAATATTTTAACTATCTTCGACAAGCATGGAATCATACCACAAAAGGCATTGTTTTTGGGACATTCGAGCCATGCAAATCTCATAACTCCATGCAGCCGAATAAATTATATAGATGCTGTTAAACTATTGGATTGATATTTACGTTTATACTTGTTTAAAGTTGTAAATTGCATATTATAACTAAAAAAACAATTAAATCATCCCATCTAACTATTTAAAGAAAACTTTTAATACGAATGAAAAACAAAAACTTTAAACAATGGGCGCTTTTTTCAGCGGTGTTAATAATCTTAACAATTTCAGCTTGTAAAAAGAACAAAAATGAACCGGTCCCCGTTACTCCCCCTGTAGCAACAAATTCAAATGTTAAGCAAACGACAACTACCAACAGATTGGAGTTGAGCAATGACTCGTTGTTTTTGTATGCAAAAGAAATTTACTTCTGGAATGAGTCATTGCCTAGCTATGATACTTACGAACCTAGAAAGTACATTACATTGAGTGCAGCACCGACAAAGTCTGTAACTCAAGTTAATTTGGAAAACAATCTTTTTAATCTGGTGAAATCCTCTGGTAGTGCTGATTTCGTTAGCGGTTCTTCATCTCCTAAGTATTCTTATATTCAGGATATCAATAACGCAAATCCAACTCCAACATCCGCATCACCAAATGATCAGGCTTCTGTGGATCTGGAAGGAAATGGAAATGATATTGGCATTTATCGGATATCTGCTGTTGGGCAGAGTGCGACTGAATATAGATTGTATATTTCAGCTGTATTTGAAAATGGACCTGCAGCTAAGCAAGGATTAACACGGGGTGCCTATATTACGCATATTAATGGAACCCCTATTGGTACAGTGGATAATGGATCTATTGCAGCGTCTGAGGTTACTTTGATCAATTCGACCATCTATGGTAATCCGGCTTCAATTCAGCTATTGGGAGTTAAAACGGACGGTAATTCTTTCGATGTTACTTTGAACAAAACATCTTACAAAAGTAGTCCGATATACAAAAGCAATGTTTTAACTGCTGGAAGCAAGAAAATAGGATATTTGGCCTATGCCCGTTTTTCAAACAGTAACAATTCAATAGCTGCATTGAATGCGGTTTTTGAGGATTTTGCTTCAAAAGGTGTTACAGATCTTATTGTGGACTTAAGATACAACGGTGGCGGATACGTTAGTACTGCTGAACATTTAGTTAACTTAATTGCTCCATCGACCGCGTCTGGTGTAATGTACATCGAACACTATAATAACAATCTGAAGAATAGAAAGACTACCGATGCGAGTATCCTAAAAAATCAACCTTTATTGGACGCAAATGATAAAGTTCAGTTGAAAGCGAATGGAAGCTTGATTACTTACGCGGATATTGACTATTCTGTAGCTAATAACACCAATAACTTCTCCAAAAAAGGTAGTCTTGGGAATGTTAAAAATATTGTTTTCCTAGTTTCTGGTGGAACTGCTTCTGCAAGCGAATTGGTAATTAATAGCTTAAGGCCTCAAATGACGGTGACTTTGGTAGGTAAGACTACCTACGGCAAACCAGTAGGGTTTTTCCCAATCAAGTTGGAAAATAGGTATGATGTTTACCTCTCTTTATTTGAAACTAAAAACGCTCTGGGAGTAGGCGGTTATTATAAAGGTATGCCTGCTGATATTGATGGTGGTAGTGACTTAGGTAATTATGACTTTGGCAACCCTCTAGATGGTTATTTAGCAAAAGCTCTAACGGTTCTAGCTCCCGGCGTAAATGTAACTGCTATAGCTTCTACAAACCGGTTATCAAGTTCAAGTGGTTTGAAAACCAATCAAGTTAAACTTAACGGCAAGTTTGATGACGAAGACAAAGACTTCGTAGGTATGATAGAAACAAGACATAGTATAAAAAAATAATATCCTAAACTTTCAAAAGCCTGCTTCGTCTGAAGCAGGCTTTTGAATGCAATAGCTTTTTTATTATACTCTAAATCATTTTTTTGTCATGCTTAATTTTATGTATTGATATTTAAATGAATTAAATGCATATTTAATTAAAAGAAAAGCCAATTATAATTTATGTTAGGGGAAGTAATAGCCAAAGAATCTATCGAAATCAGCCAAATAATACCTGCTGAAGAAAATCATACAGAAGAACTTAGAATTAAATTAAACTCAGCTCAAAGATTAGGGAACGAATTCAAAGCAAAAGCAGATATTACCTTCAATACAAAACAAGGTCTTAAGACAGTAAGTACTACCATATGGTCAGTTACTGAAAAATACATCCAATTGAAAAGCGGAGTGCATATTCCATTGAGTAGTCTAATTGATATCGACTACTGATCTACTGCTTCTTCATTCGTAGTTTCTCTTTGAAAATTTGCTGGATATCGCGTTCCTTATCGATGTTATTAGCTACCTCTAATATTGTAGCTACTGCATTTGTGTAAAATGCTTTGTTGATGTTTTGGAATTCATCAGTGGCTTTATGATAATCCTTGTGGTCTTCTACGCCGAAGTATAAAAATGGAATATTTTTAGCATTAAAAGCGCCTTGATCACTTTGATCGGTCCAGTCATCATTGCGACCAAGCTTAGGATCGTCATGTCCGAACAATATCTTTATATCGCTACTCTTAATCGTAAAATACTTTTTAAGTTCGGGGTATTTAAAGGTGCCACAGGCATATAATTCACCTTTGTCATTATGAGCAATCATATCCATATTGATGTTGAGCTTAATTTTTTCAACTGCAACAGTTGGATTGGCAACAAATGCTTTCGCTCCCTGTAGGCCCATTTCTTCTGCGTCGAATGCAGCAAAAATGATCGTGTTATTAGGTTTGTTTTTAGTAAAATAGGTTGCAATTTTCAACAGGCCTCCTACGCCCGATGCGTTATCGTCTGCACCATTAAACACTTCATCCTTCACTATTCCCAAGTGATCATAGTGTGCTGAAATCACGATGACATTGTCAGTCTTACCCTGTACGTAGCCAATCATGTTTATCCCTTTCACATCTGCAGCAGTTCCTCTTTTAAAACTGAAGGGTTGTTCGAAACCAGGGGTAGAGCTGAAGGCTTTTAAACCCATTTCTTTAAACCTTCCTGAGATATATATCCTTGACATTTCAGCACCTTTAGTTCCTGTTTTACGTCCCTGATATAAATCTGAGGATAAAATCTTTACATCCTTCAATAGCTGACTTTCGCCATCTTGTCCAGCTGTCTTTTTAACAGTGCTACAGCTTAATAATACTGCAAGAGGTAGTAATAGGAATGATTTCATGATAAAGATTTTGGTTAAAGATAGTTATATAAACAAAAAAGATCGAGCGGTAGGCTCAATCTTTATTATAATGTTCCTTTTGAGGATGAACTTAATATTATCCTAAATAAGATTTAAGAATCTTGCTCCTTGAGGTGTGGCGCAGACGTTGTAAAGCTTTGTCTTTTATTTGACGAACACGTTCACGAGTAAGGTTGAACTTTTCACCGATCTCTTCAAGAGAAAGTGGGTGGTTGGTGCTTAATCCGAAAAACAGGACGATAATCTCACGTTCTCTTTCTGTTAGTGTAGATAATGATCTTTTTATCTCTTCAGACAAAGACTCGTTGATTAGGCTGCTATCTGTGTTAGGTTCATGGTTTTCCAATACATCAAGTAAGGTGTTTTCTTCACCCTGTACAAATGGAGCATCCATCGATACGTGTCTTCCTGAATTACTTAGTGTATCAGAAATCTTATCAACTGTAGTTTCAAGCATCTCAGCAAGTTCCTCAGGAGAAGGCTCGCGTTCGAATTCCTGTTCTAGTTTAGAGAAAGCTTTACTTATTTTACTTAATGATCCAACCTGGTTCAATGGTAAACGAACAATACGACTTTGCTCAGCGATAGCCTGCAAGATTGACTGACGAATCCACCAAACTGCATAAGAGATGAATTTGAAACCTTTTGTTTCATCAAAACGCTTTGCTGCTTTAATTAGTCCTAGATTTCCTTCGTTGATCAAATCTCCAAGAGTTAAGCCTTGATTTTGGTATTGTTTTGCAACTGAAACTACGAAACGCAAGTTAGTCTTTGTTAAACGTTCTAATGCCGCCTGGTCACCCTCACGTATTTTTCTTGCTAGTATTACTTCTTCTTCGGCTGTAATTAAATCTACCTTACCAATTTCGTGAAGGTACTTATCTAACGACTGACTTTCGCGATTGGTAATCGACTGCGTGATTTTGAGTTGTCTCATTTATTTGCTTTGGTACTCTTTTATGTGTTTGAAAGTGCAAAAGTAATAATTTATAGGTTATTTGAGATATAAAATCCTGAAAACCTTACACTTTACACGAGTTATTTGTATGATAATTTACTAGCAAAAATTATTCCAAAATACTTTTGTCAGTGTGAATGTCATTTATCAAATTACAGCTATTATTTGTTGATTTACAATAAATAAATTTTGATTTATAATAATAAGTCTATATGTTTGATTGCGTTAAAATTCTAAGATACTGGAAGAGGAAAACATACAGTTTGACTAAATATTTCAGCTGATTGAGCAACCATTTTCCCGGTGTTAAAAAAATAATATGGAATGAGTATTCCTTTAACTATTTAATATTCAGCAAAATGAAAGATGAATTGGGATTTATAAAAGTGGTCAAGGTTGTCTTGGTCTTTGGAGCCGTTATCGCTTTTGCAATAATCTGCTATCAGATGAGAAGTGGTTTTGTGAAAGTATGGCAAGATGGTGCAGAAACATCTGTAAATCAAAAAGTCTACCATATCCCTGTATTCGAAAATACGATTATCCCAGCAAATGATTCTTTGCAGATCATTGGAGATAATGGATTCAATGATCAGCTGAGAACAAAATATCTTGTGTCGGGTGACGTATTTAATAAGACTAGTCCGCAAAAAATGCTTTCTTTTTTTACCGGCTTCAGAATAGCACTGGCCTTTTTTATGGTGGCCTTTAGTACGCTATTGCTGCTCAAATTGTATTCCTTCATTGATGATTCTTCTAAAGGAATGATTTTCACACTCGAGAATATCAATAGGATAAAAGTAATAGGAGGCTATTGCATTTCCTTAAGTATCACATCTTTCATATGGGACTTATGTGGATACTTCATAACCAAAGAACTGTTTAGCCATACGCCATTTACGTATAAGTTATGCCAATTATAATCAATCTTGATGTTATGCTGGCAAAGCGAAAAATGTCCCTTACAGAACTTAGTGAACGCGTAGGAATTACCATGTCTAATCTTTCTATATTAAAGACCGGTAAGGCAAAAGCAGTTAGATTGGAAACTCTTGACACAATCTGTGAGGTCTTAGAGTGTCAGCCTGGTGATCTCCTGGAATACCGTTCAAAAGAATAAAAGCTAAAGGCTATTGAGGGTAAAGGTTGTATCAAGTCTGATCCCTTTTTCAGTTTCTTTTACTGTACAGCACTCATTTTTTTCGTCATGTTCTAGAAACAAGATGTAGTTATTGTCTGCCGCTTCCTGCAAAAAGGCTTTTTTTTCCATCAATGTTTTCAATGGAAACATATCATACGCCATCACATAGGGCAGGGGGATATGTCCGACAGATGGCAGCAAATCTGCCATATAGACGAGCGTCCTGCCTTTGTACTGTATTTGTGGAAGCATCATAGCATCGGTATGGCCGTACGCAAACCTGACATTTATTCCTTGTTTAAATTCGACGCCATCCATATCTTCAATAAACCGAAGCTGACCACTTTCCTGAATGGGCAGGATATTATCCTTCAAAAATGAAGCTTTTTCACGGTCGTTCGGATTAACGGCCCAGTCCCAATGTTTTTCATTGCTCCAGTAGAACGCATTTTTAAATGCGGGAAGTAGTTTGTCGCCTTCGCGAACAATCGATCCGCCACAATGATCAAAATGTAGATGTGTTAAAAACACATCTGTGATGTCGTCTTTATGAAAGCCTTTTACCGCGAGAGATCTATCAAGGCTATCATCACCATGAAGATAATAATGCTTCAAAAACTTTTCGTCTTGCTTGTTCCCAATGCCATTGTCGATCAGGATCAACCTGTCGCCGTCTTCAATCAACAAACAACGCATTGCCCAGGGACATAGATTATTCTCATCGGCGGGGTTAGTTTTATTCCAAATAGATTTTGGAACGACGCCAAACATGGCTCCGCCATCTAATTTAAAACGGCCGGTTTCTATAGCATGTAACTTCATAGCAGGGAATCAATTCAAAAAGGAAAGGCCGCGACATGCGGCCTTATAAAATATGTTTAACAATAATTATAAATGGATTACCTCTCCATATGCATCGGCGGCAGCTTCCATAATTGCTTCGCTCATGGTAGGGTGTGGGTGTATAGATTTGATGATCTCATGACCTGTAGTCTCTAACTTGCGTGCGACAACTATCTCTGCAATCATTTCTGTAACATTGTTGCCGATCATGTGCGCGCCCAATAATTCACCGTATTTGGCATCGAAGATTAACTTCACAAAACCATCTTTTGTACCTGAAGCACTGGCTTTACCAGATGCGGAAAATGGGAACTTTCCAATTTTTAACTCATAGCCGGCAGCTTTAGCCGCTTTTTCAGTGTATCCTACAGAAGCAATCTCAGGACTGCAGTACGTACATCCAGGGATGTTGTTGTAGTCTAAAGGCTCTGGTTTATGTCCTGCGATTTTTTCTACGCATATAATTCCTTCTGCTGAAGCTACGTGAGCAAGTGACTGTCCGCTCACGATATCACCGATAGCATAATAACCCCTTACGGAAGTATTGTAGAATTCATCAACTACTACTTTGCCTTTTTCAGTTTTGATTCCAGTTTCTTCAAGACCAATGTTTTCAATATTAGAAACGACTCCTGCGGCAGAAAGCACGATGTCACATTCTAAAGTTTGCATGCCTGAAGCAGTTTTTACCTGAACCTTACATCCAGTGCCGCTGGTATCAATAGATTCCACACTTGAGGAAACCATTACATCGATTCCAACCTTTTTGAAGCTGCGAAGTAATTGTTTAGATACGTCCTCGTCTTCTACCGGAACTACTGTATCCATAAACTCTACGATAGTAACCTTAGTGCCCATTGTTGCATAAAAATAGGCAAACTCTACACCTATAGCTCCAGAGCCTATAACCACTATCGATTTTGGTTGCTCTGGCAGAACCATTGCTTGTCTGTACCCTATAACTTTCTTACCGTCCTGTTTAAGGTTTGGCAACTCTCTCGATCTGCCACCTGTTGCAACGATAATGTTGGTTGCTGTATACTCTTTTGAAGCACCATCAGCACCTTTAACTTCCACTTTATTTCCAGGTTTTACCTTACCTGTACCCATGATCACCTCAATCTTGTTCTTTTTCATCAAAAATTGAACACCCTTGCTCATGCCATCCGCAATACCACGACTACGTTTAATTACGGCCGCGAAATCAGCTTCAGCACCGTCGACTTTGATTCCGTAATCTGATGCGTGGTTGATGTATTCGAAAACCTGAGCACTTTTTAATAAAGCTTTAGTAGGTATACAGCCCCAGTTCAGACAGATGCCACCTAAAGATTCGCGTTCGATAATAGCAGTTTTTAAGCCGAGTTGAGAAGCCCTGATAGCGGCTACGTATCCACCCGGACCGCTACCTAATACAATTAAATCGTAGTTCATATCTTTAAATAAAGGAATTTTAACTTTAGTAAAAGCCAAAATTAGGAAAAATGTTCATTATTAGTATGGATAAGTTCTTTGTGGCTCGTCATATTTAAAGATTAATATAAACATAATATGGAAGTATTTCGCTTTTTAACCGAGCGATCTGAAGGAGAATGGCGAGACGTCATAGACACTTGGCATTTAAATGTTTACAATGTGTGTATAATGTTGAAAAATAGACTGTTTCTTAATAATAAATTAACATTGAAATAAAATAACGTGTCAATTAATATTTATCTTTGTGCCACTTTACTAATTTTTATCATTTTATTTAAAAACAAACAAAACAAGTATGATTAAATCTTTACTAACTAAGATTGTAGTGCTGTTATTCGTTTTTGTAGGTTCAATCGCGGCAGTAAATGCTCAGGTTACCACGTCAACGTTAACGGGAACTATAAAAGACGCCAAAGGCGCGTTACCTGGTGCAGGAATCAAGGCAACCCATACGCCTACAGGAACTGTTTACAGTTTCACCACAAATGCAGAAGGTCGTTTTAACATTAGCAATATGCGTGTTGGTGGACCGTACACAATTGAATTGTCGTATGTTGGTTATCAGGCAGAGAAGGTGACTGATATATTCTTGAAGCTGGGTGAGCCTTATGTTTTAAATGTTGTTCTAACCGATAACAGCAGTCAATTGACTGAAGTTGTGGTGAACGCAAAAAGGGATGGTACATTCAGCAGTAAGAAAACTGGAGCTTCGACCAATATTTCTAAAGAGCAATTACAAAATCTTCCATCACTATCCCGATCATTGCAAGATTTTACTCGTTTGACTCCACAAGCAAATGGGAACAATTTTGGCGGTATTAATAACCGTTTTAATGGGTTAACTATAGATGGTGCTGTTAATAACGATGCATTCGGTTTAGGCAGTACAGGTGCGCCAGGTGGTCAGGCTGCTACCAATCCAATATCTTTGGATGCAATCCAGGAAATTCAGGTTGTTTTGGCACCATTTGATGTGACCAATGCCAATGCAGTAGGTGGTGGTATAAATGCGGTAACCCGTTCAGGTACAAATAAAGTTGAAGGGTCTGCGTACGTTTTTAATAGGAACGAGAACATTACTGGTAAGAGTATCGACGGATTAAATTCGAAAGCTTTGCCTTTCCATAACACCACATATGGTTTTAGATTGGGATCTCCTATCGTTAAGGATAAGTTGTTCATTTTTGTTAATGCAGAAAGACAGAATATCGTACAGCCAACTATCAATAATGCTGGAGATAATAATGCTATATCTTTAGATGAAGTTCAGAGAATCGCAAAAGTAGCCGCTGATCGCTATGGTTATAATGTTGGTGGTACAGGTCCGTTTGATACTGAAACACAAAACACAAAAATATTTGCTCGTTTAGATTGGAACATTAATGCGAAAAACCAATTGACTATTCGTCATAACTATATCAAAGCATATGATGATAAGCTAACCAGAAATACCAATGCATTCAGTTTTGCAAGTAATCTATATCGTTTCAATGACGTTCAGAACAATTCCGTTTTAGAATTAAGAAGTGCTATTACTCCGAATATTTCAAATAATTTAATTGTAGGTTATTCAAGAATTAGAGATGACCGCTCTGCGGAAGGAACATTGTTTCCGCAAATCAGAATTGGTGGTTTAACAGGTAGTCGTACAGCTACTTTTGGCTCAGAAGCTGCTTCAACAGCAAATGAGTTAGATCAAGATATATTTGAATTTACGGATAACGTTAAAATATTTGCCAATAAACATACGTTTACCTTTGGTACTCACAACGAATTTTACAAAATCCGTAACCTGTTTATCAATAACCTTGCAGGAGCTTACACTTGGGGTAGTCTAGATAAATTTGAGACAAATACTAAACCTCAAGCAAATACATCAACATCCAAAATTCCTGGTGATTTAAGGCCAGCAGCGAGGTTCTCTGCTGCTCAATTAGGATTCTATTTCCAAGATGAAATAGATGCTTTCCCTGGCTTCAAATTGATTGCAGGCTTAAAAGCAGACGTTCCTTTAATATTTGACACTCCATTATCAAATCCGAAAGTAAATGCTTCTTTCCCGGGTTACAGAACAGATCAAGTTCCAAGTGGACAGATCCTAATCTCTCCCCGCTTGAGTTTTAATTGGGATTTAACAGGAGATCGTTCTATCCAACTAAGAGGTGGTTCGGGTATATTATCTAGTCGCGCACCTTTTGTGTGGATTTCAAACCAGTTTAGTAACACTGGTCTATTAACCTCTGCAGTGAATGCTGCGGAAGGTACAGGAACTTTTATTCCTGACGTTAACAACCAAACTGCTGCAGGAGGTGTTGCGGGAACAACTTCAGAAATCAATTTGATCTCTCAAAATTTCAAATTACCCCAGGTTTTCAGAAGTAATTTGGCTGTAGATTTTAAACTTCCAGGCGGTGTTCAAGCTACTTTGGAAGCATTGTATACGCAGACCATCAACAATATTAATTATAGGAACTTAAACATCAAGCAGTCGGTAGCTTCAATAAACCCTGCGCTTACAGGTGGTGCCGATAAACGTCCGTTGTATACTAACACCAGCGCTTCGGGTAGAGTTAACGGTACAGACTTTACCAACGTTTACTTGATCGAAAATACGAGACAAGGTTCTGCCTACAGCTTGACTGCACAATTGCAAAAATCCTTTAATATGGGACTGTTTGTTTCTGGTGCGTATACCTACGGGGAAGCAGAAGACACGAATTCTGGATTTAGCAGTACAGCTGGTTCCGGCTTCGGTGGTGTATTCATTTCTGGTAATCCAGCCAATCCTCCTTTGACTTATTCAAACTATGATTTGCGTCATAGGGTAATTGGATCATTGAACTATGCAGTTAGATATGGCAAAAACAAAGCTTCTGCAACTACGCTATCATTATTCTATGTAGGTAAATCGGGTAGTCCATTCTCTTATTATTACAACGGAGACTTAAACGGTGATAACTCTCAATCATCTGGAAATACAGGTAATGATTTGATTTATATACCAAGAAGCTCATCGGAAATTAAGTTAGTAACTATTCCAGCAGTAACAACGGGCACTACTCCTTCACCCGCTATATCCCCTGCAGATCAATGGACTGCTTTAGATAACTATATAAATAATGATCCTTATTTAAGTTCAAGAAGAGGCCAATATGCCCGAAGAAATGCAGCGAGAATGCCTTGGGAACATCAATTTGATGCTCGTATTATGCAAGATCTTGGTGTGGTTTTCAAGGGTTCGAAAAACACACTTCAATTGTCTTTCGACATCATCAATGTTGGTAATTTATTGAACAAAGATTGGGGAAGACAGTATAGCATCAACAACAGTGCTTATGCATTGATTAATTACTCTACAGCTAATGGTGGAGGTTATACTTTCAGAGCTCCCACTACAGGTGTCGCTTATGGTGAATCTCCATTTGCATCTAGATGGCAAGGTCAAGTTGGATTACGTTATAACTTCAACTAGTACTTAAAAACAATATTTTTAAAGGGTGGCCATTTTCGGCCACCCTTTTTTGTGCTCATATTATTGTATCTTCATGGTAAGCCAAACCCAAATGAAGCAACAATTTCTACCTCTATTATTTAAGAGTTTTCTTTTTCTGTGCGTACTGTTATCCCTAGATACCTCAGCTCAAAATATAAATCCCAAATTTAAGGTGATTGCCTTCTATACAGGTAAAAACGATCAGGCACACGTAAGCTACGTGCATGAAGCTAACAAATGGTTTCCGAAGATGGGTTTAAAATATGATTTCAATTATGATTCAACCAGCAACTGGAACAATTTAAACGCAACGTTTTTATCGAAATATCAGGTGGTTCTCTTTCTTGACACCAGGCCGGAAGAACCTGCACAACGCAAAGCATTTGAGGAATACATGAATAAAGGAGGGGCATGGATGGGATTTCACTTTGCAGCTTTCGCCCTTACATCTTCTTCCTATCCCCAAAACTGGGATTGGTACCATCAAACTTTTCTAGGGTCAGGAGAGTATGCAAGCAACACTTGGCGCCCAACATCAGCTGTGCTAAAGGTTGAAGATGTGACGCATTCAGTAACTAGTAAACTAGGAAACACGTTTAAGTCAGCGCCCAATGAATGGTATCGCTGGGAGAAAGATTTAAGGAAAAATGCAGACATCAAGATTTTATTGTCCATCGACAGCACTAGTTTTCCTTTAGGTACTGGTCCAAAGCAATACGAGATTTGGCATACCGGTTATTATCCCGTTGCCTGGACTAATAAAAAATACAAAATGATATATGTGAACATGGGACATAATGATATGGACTATGAAGACCCACCTTATAACAAAGAGCTATCTCACACATTTGACAATGAGGAACAAAGCAAATTTATCCTCTCCAGTTTGTTGTGGTTAGGGCAGTCAAAAAAATAATTTTATTACTTTTATAATATGATCAAATTTTCTAAAAGCTATCAAGCGATGTTAGTTGTTTTTATGGCTTGCTCAACTTCGACTTCCGCATTTGCACAACTGCAGTTCCCTGGGGAGGGAAATCTTAAATATGTCGATCCAAGGATAGGTAATGTAGGTGCAATTCTGGAACCAACCAGACCAACAATACAACTTCCTAACCAGGTCATCAGAATGACGCCGCAAAGGGCGGATTATATCGATGATCAGATCAGTAACTTTCCTTTAACGGTTGTCTCTCACCGTAACGGGCAGGTGTTCTCGGTTAAACCCGCTTTGTCCGCCACCGATAAAAAACGTATGACTTATGACCATGATCTGGAAGTTAACAGGCCTTGGTACTATTCGACTTATTTAGTTGACAATGACATTAAAGTCGAATTTACGCCCGGCAAGAAAACAGGAATTTTTAAGTTTAGTTTCCCTGAAAAAGGCGGACAAGCTTTAATATTCGATCGCTATAACGGCGGAGCAAGTGAATATAAGTTTGCTTCAGATAAAGAGTTAACTGGTATGGAAACATGGGACGGAGTTAAGATTTACCTATATGGCGTATTCAACGCTAGTTCTAGCTCAGAAAAAGATGGCAATAGGCTTCTTGTAACTTTCGACAGTAAAGCTCCTAAAATCATTGAGTTTAGATACGCCTTATCTTTCATCAGTTCTGATCAGGCGAAGAAGAATTACGCTAATGAATTGAAGTCAGTGACTTTTGATCAACAGACCAAATTGGGTGAAACTGCTTGGTCGAAGGTGATCAATCAAATTCAGTCGACTGGTGGTACTGATGCGCAAAAGCGTTCATTTTATACTGCGCTTTATCGTTGCTATGAGCGTATGGTTGATATCACTGAGGATGGTAAATACTACAGCGGTTACGACAAAAAGATTCATACTACAAACCGTCCTTTCTTTGTGGATGACTGGGTTTGGGACACCTATTTAGCACAACACCCATTAAGGACAATTCTTAATCCTTCCATGGAAGGTGATATGTTGAATTCCTATGTTGACATGTACAAACAGAGCGGATGGGTACCTACATTCCCTCTTCTGTATGGTGATAATCCATGTATGAATGGTTTTCACTCTACCATAACCTTCCTTGATGGCTACCGTAAAGGCATCAGAAATTATGACGTTATGGCCGCTTACGAAGGCATGTACAAAAATGCGACTCAAGCAACAATGCTTCCGTGGAAAAACGGTCCGAAAACTGATTTGGAAGATTTCTACTACGATAAGGGGTATTTTCCTGCGTTAAAGCCAGGAGAGAAAGAAACCAACACTACCGTTCATGACTTTGAAAAACGGCAGGCTGTCGCCATTACTTTAGGTCACAGTTATGACGATTGGGCATTGGGACAGATGGCAAAAGAGCTGAACAAACCAGCAGACTTTGCAAAATTCTCTGCAAGAGCAGATTTTTATAAAAATCTTTGGGATCCAAAAACACAAATGTTCCTTCCTAAAGATAAAGATGGTAACTGGATTGATATTGATCCAAAGTTTGCTGGTGGTATGGGTGGCCGCGACTTCTATGATGAAAACAATGGATGGACGTACCTATGGCAGGTACAGCACGATGTAAAAGGTTTAATAAACCTTTTTGGCGGTGTACCGAGTTTTGAAGCTAAACTTGATCAATTGTTTCGTGAGCCCCTTGGTAGAAGTAAATATGAACTTTGGGCAAAATTTCCTGACTTTACCGGTATCAACGGCCAATTTTCTATGGGTAATGAGCCAAGTTTCCATATTCCTTACCTTTTCAATTTTACTTCTTCCCCATGGAAAACACAAAAAAAAATACGTTTCTTGTTAGATACCTGGTATAAAGACAACGTTTTCGGGATTCCAGGCGATGAGGATGGTGGCGGTATGTCTGCCTTTGTGGTATTCTCGTCTATGGGTTTCTATCCATTAACTCCTGGGACGCCTGTATATACAATCGGTAGTCCGGTATTTGAAAAAGTAGCCATTGACTTGGCAAACGGCAAACAATTCCAAATGATTGCGAACAAATGCTCTGTAATAAACAAGTACATTCAAAGTGCGAAGTTGAACGGAAAAGTTTTAGATACACCTTGGTTTACGCATGAGCAGTTGGTGTCTGGTGGTAAACTGGAGTTGGAAATGGGACCACTTCCTAACAAAATGTGGGGGCTAAAATAGCTGAATAGATTGCTATTATTGTTTAGTATACATGTAGCTGATTCTTTATATATATGTATACCTTCATATTAACTGAATATGAACCAATAACACCAATTGATTAATGAAAAGGAAGTTCCTAATCTGTATTATCGGGGTGTCTATGCTGGTATATACCTGCAAAGTAGCACAAAAGTCATTACCTCGCGATGCAAATGGTAAAGTCATTGTAAACCTCAACCCATCACATGCATATTTATCTCCTGAAGAGAGTCTTAAAACCATACATCTTCCTAAAGGGTACCATTTAGAGCTTGTTGCCAGTGAACCCATGATCCATGAACCCGTGGCAATTGCCTGGGACGGGAACGGTCGACTGTTCGTGGCTGAGATGAATACCTACATGCAGGATGCAAATGGTACAGGTGAGTCTAATCGGATATGTACAATCAAGCGCCTGGAGGACACAAATGGAGACGGAAAAATGGATAAATCTGTAGTTTTTCTAGATAGCCTTCTATTACCAAGGATGATTTTGGCACTCGATGACAGACTTTTGGTAGCAGAAACTTATGACAACAGCATCTACAGTTATCGCGATACTAATGGCGATGGCATTGCTGATGAGAAGAAGAAAGTATTTAGCAATGAAAAAGAAAATTACAGCAACTTAGAACACCAAAGAAGCGGCCTCGTATGGAATCTGGACAATAAGATCTATGTTACTGTAGAAAATGTACGCTATAGGTATGAAAACGGATTACTTACCCCTGAGTACCTTCATGAAGGTCCCGGCGGACAATGGGGCCTTGCAAACGACAACTTCGGCAGGCTTTATTTCTCTGCAGCAGGAGGGGAGGCACCAGCCCTAAATTTTCAGCAGAATCCATATTTCGGAAGTCTGGATTTTGGCGATCAATATGATAATGAATTTCAAGCTGTTTGGCCAATCATTTCTACTCCAGATGTGCAGGGAGGATTTAAAAGGTTACGTCCGGATAGTACTTTAAATCATTTTACAGCATGTACCGGTCAATCAATTTTCAGAGGTAACTCATTACCTTCAGATCTAAGTGGCGACCTTTTAATTTGTGAGCCTGTAGGCCGCTTAATCAGACGAGCAAAAGTGATCAATACAAGTGGGAAAATCACACTGAAGAATGCTTATGAAAAGGAAGAGTTCATTGCCTCGACAGACATGAACTTCAGGCCTGTAAACACGGCAACCGGCCCAGATGGCTGTCTTTATATTGTAGATATGTACAGAGGAATTATTCAGGAAAGTGCCTGGACCAAACCTGGAAGTTACCTTCGCCCGGAAATTGTAAAAAGAGGATTAGATAAAAACACGAGTCGTGGGCGTATTTACCGCTTGGTTCATGATGGGATAAAACCAGATAAAACTTTACCTAGAATGCTAAGTGTGCCAAGTGCCCAATTGGTTCCTTATCTGGCACATGCAAATGGTTGGTGGAGAGATAATGCGCAGAAAATCATTGTTGTTAGGGGAGACAAGACTTTAGTTCCAGCTTTGACAACTATGGCCTTAACCTCAAGTTCATCTCTTGGAAGGATTCATTCGTTATGGACCCTTGATGGTCTTAATGCAATGGACAGGGAGACTTTGCTTAAAGCTTTAAAAGATAAAGATCCGGAAGTTCGGAGAACTGCGATATGGATTGCTGAAAAGGATGTAAGAAAAGGTGATGCGAATTTAATAAATGCTCTTGAACCATTAAAATATGATAAAAGTGCCGACGTGCGTTATCAACTTGCTCTCACTTTGCGGTTCAATGATTCTGAAAAATCAGGAAGCATCAAAGCAGATTTGGTCGCGAACCATGCAGAAGATGTGGCTATGGCTGCTTCTCAAAAGAAGTTTCAAAACCAGATGAATGAGCGTTTGGCAAGGGAGCAGCAAAATAAAAAGCTCGAAGAAGCGGATCAAAAACTAGTATTAGAGGGTGCTATCATCTTCAAGCAGTTATGTGCAACATGTCATGGTGCCGATGGAAAGGGAGTGATCAGTGGGGGTAAAGGCCTTCCTGCACCTGTACTTTCCGGTGCTAGGGATGTAAACGGGGATCCTGAAAAATTGATCAAAATCTTGCTGCATGGCCTTTCCGGACCTGTAGATGGGAAATCATACACCGATATAATGCCCGCCTTAGGATTCAATAGCGATGTGTATATTGCTTCTGTACTCAGCTACATTAGAAGCAATATGGGAAATAATGTTTCATTGATTAAAACTACTGATGTTAAAAAGGTGAGGGAAGCAACTTCTGGAAGAACAAAGTCATGGACGATCGCAGAGCTTGATGCTTTGAAAAAATAATCGGATATTTAAAACTATTACTACCCCTGTAACCACGTAACCAAATATATGCTTAACATTCAAACTTCTAAATTATTTTGGGCAAGCTGTCTCGCTCTATTAGTAACCTCACTTTCATTCGGTATTCGTGCGGGTATGATGAATCAATTGGGGATTGATTTCCAACTCAATGCTACGCAATTAGGTACCATTACCGCGACGGCTTTCTGGGGCTTTCCATTGGCGATCGTCGTTGGAGGGTTCATCGTTGACATTATCGGAATGAAACGTTTGCTGGTGATGGCCTTCATTTTCCATCTAGCAGGTATCGCCTTAACCATTTTCGCACAAGGATACTGGACTTTGTTTTTCTCTACCCTATTGATTGGTATCGCTAACGGTACGGTTGAAGCGGCATGTAATCCGTTGGTTGCCACTTTGTATCCAGAAAATAAGACCACACGACTAAATTATTTCCACCTTTGGTTCCCTGGAGGAATCGTTATCGGAACATTATTGGTAACCCTCTTTGTTCATTTGGGAATAGGATGGCAGGTACAAGTTGCCATGATGTTGATACCAACTTTGATATATGGTTACCTGTTTTCTAAATTAGAGTTCCCGGTTACCGAACGTGTATCATCAGGTTATTCAAGTTCTGATATGTATAAAGCAGTGCTGTCTCCATTATTTATCTTCATGTTTATCTGCATGTTCGGTACCGCCATTACAGAGCTTTTCACCGGTCAATGGATAGGGCTATTACTGAAAAATGTTACTGACAATGCCATTTTGCTATTGACTTTAACTACTGGTATCATGGTAATAGGTCGTGCCTTCGCAAAACCTATAGTTAAACAACTGTCTCCACAGGGTGTATTGCTTATGTCTGCAATTTTAGCGGCAACAGGATTATACATGTTGAGTACTTTCAGTGGAAACTCCATCTTTTTTGCAGCGGTGGTTTTCGGTATTGGAGTATGTTACTTCTGGCCAACAATGATTGGTTTTGTTGCAGAGAACATTCCGAAATCGGGTGCCCTGGGCTTAAATCTAATAGGTGGAGCCGGGATGTTTGCAGTATCTATTTACACCATATTTATGGGTAGTTTTTATGATGGGCTAATTATAAACCGTTTACCAGAAGGAGCTGTTTTAGATACTTATGTAAAAGCTCCTGAGGGCTCCGTTGAGGCAGGTGCTTTGGGTGCAGCGAAAAATCTGGCCGGTCCGGAGGTTTTACAGGTAACCTTAATTATTCCTGTTGTTTTAATCATCGCATTTACTGGCTTAGTGCTTTATATGAGATCACGAAAAGCTAAATTAGCAATAGCCTAAACATTTAAATTTATATACATGCTGCTACTAGGAATTGATGTAGGTACATCATCCATCAAAGTTTCGGTTGTTGATGCTGCGAATAGCAGCATTCTTGCAACAGCCCAATATCCCGATACAGAATCAGAAATCCTTACCTTAAAACATGGCTGGGCAGAGCAAAGTCCAGATATGTGGTGGGAACACGTCCAAAAGGCCGTCGCAAGGTGTAACGTTAATAATAATTATAATCCAAAAGATATCGCTGCGATAGGTATTGCCTATCAAATGCATGGGCTTGTCATTATTGACGAGGATGGAAACAGTTTGAGAAATAGCATAATCTGGTGCGATAGTCGCGCTGTTGAAACTGGTGATGCTGCATTGGCAGCTATTGGTACGGAACATGCGCTGGAGCATTTGTTGAATTCTCCTGGAAACTTTACGGCCTCTAAGCTTGCTTGGGTCAAAGCCAATGAGCCTGAAGTGTATGCTAAGATTGCAAAAGTTATGCTACCTGGTGATTACATTGCATTTAAACTTACAGGCGAAGTTACCACTAGTATTTCTGCATTGTCTGAAGGGATCTTTTGGGATTTCAAGGAGAACGAGCTTTCAAAAGATGTTATGAATCATTATGGTTTTGATGAGCGGGTAATACCAATTATAAATCCTGTGTTCTCGATTCACGGACATCTTTCTAATCCTGTGGCTACTTTGCTCGGATTGAAAGCAGGAATTCCTGTGTCGTATAAGTCCGGCGATCAGCCCAATAATGCACTATCTTTGAATGTAACAGAACCCGGAGAAGTTGCTGCCACCGCGGGAACGTCAGGCGTGATTTACGGAGTAACTGATAAGCTGTTTTGCGATCCGCAATCACGTGTAAATACCTTTGCACATGTGAACCACAGCATTGAAAAGCAACGTCTTGGCGTTTTGCTTTGCATCAATGGGACAGGGAGTATGAACAGGTGGACTAAGACACTTGCTGGTTCTGACTTAAATTATCCTCAAATGAATCAAGCTGCGGCAGCAGTCCCGCCCGGCAGTGAAGGCTTGAGCGTATTGCCTTTTGGTAATGGGGCAGAGCGAATGCTAAATAATAAAATCGCTGGAGCCCACTTACGCAACATAGATCTTAATTTGCATACCAGTGGGCATATCTTCAGGGCTGTTCAAGAGGGTATTGCATTCTCCTTTAGATACGGTTTAGATATCTTAAGAGAGAACGGCATGCAGCCATCTATAATAAGAGCTGGATTGTCAAACCTGTTTTTGAGTGAAGTTTTCACGCAGTCCTTTGTAGACATTACCGGAGTGCCTGTAGAACTTCATGAAAGCGATGGAAGTTATGGAGCAGCCATCGGTGCCGGCATTGGCGCAGGGATTTATACCTCCGCCGGCGATGCCTTTAGTTATAAGAAACCGTTAAAGACGGTTGAGCCGTCATCCGTGTCCTTGGAAGATTATTATCAAGACTGGAAAAAACTTCTGGTTGTCCAGTTAGCAAATTAATATAAATAAATAACACCAATAAATCATTGTAATATGTCAGCACTTAATTCAGAGAACGAGTTTTTTAAAGGAATTCAGCAGGTAAAGTTTGAAGGACCTGAAAGCGATAACCCATTAGCCTTCCGATATTACGATCCGGAAAGGGTCATTGCAGGTAAAACATTAAAAGATCATTTGCGTTTCGCAGGTGCGTACTGGCATTCTTTCTGTGGCAATGGAGCAGATCCATTTGGTGCACCGACACATAACTTCGCCTGGGATGTAAAAGCTGATCCCGTAGAGCGTGCTAAAGATAAAATGGACGCAGCATTTGAGTTCTTAACTAAAATGAGCCTTCCTTATTATTGTTTCCACGATCTCGATATAGTTGATTACGGAACTGATATTAAAGAAAACGACCGTAGGTTACAAACATTAGTGGATTATGCCAAAGAGAAGCAGGCGGCCACTGGAGTTAAACTATTATGGGGTACTGCCAATTTGTTTTCAAACCCTCGATATATGAATGGTGCGGCTACCAATCCGGATTTCCATGTACTTGCTCATGGTGCTGCACAAGTAAAAGCTGCTATTGATGCAACAATTGCACTTGGCGGTGAAAACTATGTATTCTGGGGCGGAAGAGAGGGTTATATGTCGCTATTGAACACCAATATGAAGCGTGAACAGGAGAACTTTGCAAAGTTCCTTCATGCATCTAAAGACTATGCGCGCAAAAATGGATTTAAAGGCACCTTCTTTATAGAGCCAAAGCCATGTGAGCCAACTAAACATCAATATGACTACGATGCTGCTACGGTTTTAGGATTTCTTCAGAAATATGATTTAATGGATGATTTCAAGCTTAACCTTGAAGTAAACCACGCAACACTGGCTGGCCATACCTTCCAACATGAGTTACAAGTTGCGGCGGATGCTGGTTTACTTGGTTCGATCGATGCAAACCGTGGCGATACTCAAAACGGATGGGATACTGATCAGTTTCCTAACAATATCAATGAACTTGTTGAATCTATGATGATCATTATAGAAGCCGGTGGATTGCAAGGTGGGGGTATCAATTTTGATGCTAAAATCCGAAGAAACTCTACTGACCCGGCTGATCTTTTCTATGCGCATGTTGGTGGTATGGATCTTTTTGCACGTGCATTAATCATCGCTCATGAAGTATTGGATAAATCTGAATACAAAAAAATCAGAACAGACAGATATGCTTCTTTTGATTCTGGAAAAGGTAAAGAATTTACAGATGGTGGCTTAACATTAGAGCAATTGCGCGAGTATGCAATTGAACAAGGTGAACCCGCTAAAACTAGTGGTCGCCAGGAATATTTGGAGAACTTGATCAACAGATACATATAACATATTAAATGAAAAGGATCCTTTCCTTAATAACCCTCTCTTTTTTTTTCTTAAACTGTTATTCCCAGTCCAAGTCTCCTCTCCGTGGAGACTTGAAACTGTGGTATGATAAGCCGGCTGATAAGGTTTGGGAAGCCGCGTTACCAATCGGCAACGGCCGGATAGCGGCTATGGTGTATGGAAACCCTGCATCGGAATTAATTAAGCTTAACGAGGCAACGATCTGGTCTGGGGGACCAAATAGGAATGATAATCCAAAAGCGCTCGCTGCGCTCCCAGAAATAAGGAAATTGATTTTTGCCGGTGAATATGCCAAAGCAAGTGATTTGGCAGCACCCAATTTGGAGTCTCGAATCAATGGGATGAATTATCAATTACTTGGTAATCTTAAAATTGCTTTTCCTGGTCATGAAGCTTACAGTAGCTATTATCGTGATCTTGATCTGGATAGAGCTGTTGCGAAGACTAGCTATATTGTAAATGGGGTTACATATACCAGAGAAATCTTTGCCTCCCTTACTGATCAGGTAATCGCATTACGAATAACCGCAAGTAAGCCCGGACAATTGAACTTTTCAGTAGGAATGGAAAGTAATCAGAAGGTTGAACTTGGTACGCGAAATGGAAATCAGTTGATTCTTAATGGGATTTCAGGAGATAAAGATGGTGTCAAAGGAGCAGTAAAGTTCAATTCAATTGTCCAGGTGAACACCGAGGGTGGAAAGATCAACGCTACTGATAATGCTTTACAGATAGCTGGTGCCAATTCAGCTAACTTGCTTATTTCCATCGCTACAAACTTCAATAACTACAAAGACCTTACAGGAGATGAAAATAGAAGAGCAGTAGATTACCTGGCAAGGGTTGGGTCTAAAAGTTATGATATTTTAAAGAAGAATCACATTGCAGCTTATCAAAAGTTATTTCATCGAGTTAGTTTAGACCTTGGTACAAGTGCTGCCGCAAAAGAACCTACCGATGTTAGGATTGCTAACTTTGCAAAAGGTGGAGATCCTGCATTGGCCAGTCTATACTTCCAATTCGGTAGGTATCTATTAATTTCATCTTCACAGCCCGGTGGACAACCGGCTAACCTTCAGGGAATATGGAATGACAAAATGAATCCACCCTGGGGCAGTAAGTATACCATCAATATCAATACAGAGATGAATTACTGGCCTGCAGAATCAACAAATCTGACAGAAATGCACGAGCCATTGGTAAAAATGGTGCAAGAGCTTTCTGAAACAGGGAGGGAAACAGCAAAAGTAATGTATGGCTCGAATGGCTGGGTAACCCACCATAATACGGATTTATGGCGCATCACAGGTCATGTAGATGGTGTATATTCAGGCATGTGGCCAATGGGCGGTGCTTGGCTAAGCCGCCATCTTTGGGATAAATATCTGTACAGTGGTGATAAGAAATATCTAGCTTCTGTTTATGAGAACATAAAAGGCTCGGCAGAATTTTACAGTGATTTCCTTACGGAAGAACCAACACATAAATGGTTAGTGGTTGCCCCCTCAAACTCACCGGAAAACGCACCGGCAATTGCCAAAGGCAAGTCCATTCAGGCTGGCACAACGATGGACAATCAAATCCTATTTGAACTATTTTCAAATGTAATACGTGCCTCAGAAATACTGGGTAAAGATAAAAAATTTGCGGAAAGGTTGAAGGACCTCAGGAAACGTCTTCCTCCAATGCAGATCGGTCAGCATAGCCAGCTTCAGGAATGGATGATTGATCTTGACAATCCCGGAGATAAACACAGGCATGTATCCCATTTATTTGGTGTATTTCCTGCCGGAGAAATATCTCCATACCGCACGCCAGAGTTATTTGATGCTGCAAGGACTTCGCTATTATATAGAGGAGATGTATCTACAGGCTGGTCTATGGGCTGGAAAGTCAACTTATGGGCACGCTTCCTGGACGGAAACCATGCCTATAAATTACTCACCGATCAATTAAGTCCCGCTACAAATCGTTCAGAATCAGGTGGAACATATCCTAATCTGTTTGATGCGCATCCGCCATTCCAAATTGATGGTAACTTCGGCTGCACAGCCGGTATTGCTGAAATGCTCGTACAAAGTTATGATGGGGACATCCATTTGTTGCCTGCTTTACCAGATGTTTGGTTGAACGGCAGCGTAAGTGGTTTAAGAGCAAGGGGTGGTTTTGAAATTGTAAACCTCAGTTGGAATAATGGTAAGGTGATAAAAGTGGAAATCAAATCTACATTAGGTGGCAAATGCAGGTTAAGGGTTTCTAGTCCGCTAAAAGGTAAGTTAAGATTGGCACAAGGAGAGAACACGAACCCATTTTATCAGGTTAATAAAACGCCTAAGCCTTTAATATCAGACAAAGCGAAGCTAAATCCTACTGGTGTAAAAAGAACATTACTTTATGATTTTGATACAAAACCGGGACAAACGGTTATATTTACGATGTAGTTTTTTTAAACCAACCAAATATTTATAAATAAACATGAACGATTTAATCGCTAAGCCAGCTTTCACTGACAAAAAATTCCTTGTTACCATCATTTTCGTCACCTCACTTTTCATGTTCTGGGGGATTGCCATTACGATGGCGGACTCTTTAAATAAACATTTTCAGTCAGTATTAAGTCTTTCCAAAACACAATCTGCTTTTGTACAGTTTGCCATTTTTGGAGCTTATGGAGTGATGGGGATCCCTGCAGGGTTATTTATGAAACGGTTTGGTTATAAAAGCGGGGTTTTACTAGGACTCTCACTTTTTGCCGCCGGTGCGTTTCTTTTCGTCCCTGCAGCAAATTTGTCATCTTTCACCTTTTTCGGACTGGCATTATTTATTCTTGGATGTGGTCTTTCCACGCTGGAAACAGTGGCCCATCCATTCGTTGCCGCTCTTGGTGACCAGAGAACAAGTGATCAGCGCATAAACTTCGCCCAGGCATTTAATGCAGTTGGCGCAATGTTAGGCCCGGCGATTGGTGCTCATTTTTTATTCGGTAAACACATTGAAGGTAGCACAGATCTAACCTCTGTTAAAACGCTTTATTTGGCCATAGGCGGAGTAATTGCAGTGATTGCAATTATATTCTCTTTTGTAAAAGTTCCGCCTACAACCGATCCACATGCAGTTTCAGTAGCTGATGCTGATGCAGTTAACGTAGATGTTGAGCCTGAAAGGGACCTTTTTAGTCACAGACATTTTAGATGGGCGGTAATTGCACAGTTTTTTAACGTAGCAGCGCAGGCTGGTACCTGGGCTTTCTTTATAAATTATGGTCATGAGATCATGGGCTTCACCGAGTTAAAAGCTGGCAACTATATGGTTATTTTTATGGGAATGATGTTGGCAGGTCGTTTTATCGGCACTTTCTTAATGCGCATCATTGCACCCAATAGCTTACTTGCAGTCTTTGCGGTAGGAAGTATCATAAGCTGCATAATTGTTGCACAGAATCTAGGATGGACTTCATACATCGCCTTATTCGCTATTAATTTCTTTTTTAGCATTATGTTCCCAACGATTTTTAGTCTTGGACTCAAGAACCTTGGAAAACATACCCAGCAAGCCGCATCCTTTATTTCGATGGGTGTAGTAGGAGGTGCTTTCTTCCCATTTGTAATGGGCTTCATAGCAGATAAATATGGAATAGGAGAAGCTTATTACGCACCGATAATTTGCTATATTGTCATTTTCTTATTTGCATCGAAATATTACAAAGTAAAACACCACTAAGAACCAATTTATCAATAAATAAATAAGACTCACAAAATGAAACTGATCACTAAAAAATGGCTTTTGGGAGCAGTACTATGCCTGAGCAGTCAACTTGTAAACGCTCAAGATTGGGCAAACTTGAAGCGTTTTCAAGAAGAAAACGGAAAGCTTGCTGCACCTGCTCCTAGTGAAAACCGCGTTGTCTTCATGGGTAATTCCATAACTGAAGGCTGGAAAAATACTTCTCCTGAATTCTTTAACAATAGGCCATACATCAACAGGGGAATAAGCGGACAAACTACGCCACAAATGTTGATTCGTTTTCATCAGGATGTAGTAAACCTCAAGCCTAAGGTTGTGGTGATGCTTTGCGGTATCAATGACATCGCTGGCAATACCGGTCCTTCTACCCTTGAAATGATCGAAGACAATATTGCTGCGATGGCTGAGATAGCTAGAGCCAATAAAATCAGTGTTGTGTTATCCTCAATACTTCCTGCTTTTGACTTTCCATGGAAACCAGGTATGGAACCGGCGAATAAGGTGATATCCTTAAATAAATGGATCAAAGAATATGCTGCAACAAACAAGCTAATCTATCTTGATTACTTCTCTGTCATGAAAGATGAAAGAAATGGTTTATCTAAGGAGCTTGCTAAGGATGGTATTCATCCAACTAAAGCAGGCTATGCAATTATGGAGCCCTTGGCAGAAAAGGCTATCGCACAGGCGCTAAAAAAGAAAATTAAATAAGAAACTTAATTATAAACGAACTCACCGTTTTCTGTTATAATGGTAACTTGTTTTTTGTCTGAAGCTTCAACCTTGCCAATAATTTGTGCGTCAATGTTGAAGCTTTTTGAGATCTCAATAATTGAATTGGCAATCTCTACTGGAATATAGAGTTCCATACGGTGACCCATATTGAATACTTTGTACATCTCTTTCCAGTCGGTGCCAGACTGTTCTTGAATCAATTTAAAGAGCGGAGGTATAGGAAACAAGTTATCTTTTATGATATGGACATCATCATTTACAAAGTGAAGCACTTTTGTTTGCGCACCACCACTGCAATGAACAATACCGTGTATTTGGGAGCGAAAACCTTCTAAAACTTTCTTTATCACAGGAGCATAAGTGCGGGTAGGAGACAATACAAGCTTACCAGCTGTCACTGTTGTTCCTTTTGCATCAACAACTACAGAATCTGTAAGTTTCTTGCCACCGGAAAAAACCAAATCATAAGGAACCGCAGGATCAAAACTTTCAGGAAATGTGTCTGCTACTGACTTATTAAATACATCATGTCTCGCAGAAGTTAGTCCATTAGATCCCATGCC
>JACMPF010000232.1 GCA_014377665.1 Pedobacter sp.
CCAGGAACAGGCATAAAGATCATAAGTGCCCAGTAAGCTCCAAGAAGTACAATAATTAGTTTAAATATGTTCTTTTCTGTTGTCTTCAAAAAGATCACAGCTGCAAAAAAGAAAACCAAAGCTATTCTTTGCAGTACGCCAGGAATTCTAACATGCTCAAAAGCCTCAATAGGTGCAGTGAATACTTTTGGAAATAGCGACAAAAAGAGCCCCAATCCGAACAGAATCAGCGCTCTTTTAAGTGCCTTCCATATTGTTATTCCATGTAATGTAGTATTAGCCTTTTTACTGCTCATGGCATACGCTATAGATACACCCACAATGAAGAGAAATGATGGGAAAATAAGATCTGTTGGGGTACATCCATTCCACTCCGCGTGCTCTAGAGGTGAATAAATATTCCCCCAGTCTCCCGGATTGTTTACCAGTATCATTGCGGCAACGGTAGCCCCTCTAAAAAAATCAAGAGAAAGCAAACGAGCCGGAGCTTCCGTTAGTGGGTGGTGTATGGCCATGGTATGTACGTTTATTTGGAATACGGATTAAAACTTATAGCGTACAAATGCTTCCATTGCTTCATATTCTGCAAGTCCAAGTTCGTCATAAGATTCTGCAGTCTCCTTATTTCTGTCCTCTGCTCTTTTCCAGAATTCTCTGGCATCATCACCGGGAAATACAGCCCTGTCTTTTTGAGACTGGTGTTTAAATATAGCGAATTTCTTCCTTTCCACTTCCTGTGGACTCAAGGGAACAGCCATCTCAATTTCATGAGTTTCAAACTCTTTCCAAGCGCCTCGATACATCCAAACCCAACAGTCAGCTACCCAACTTTCAGTCTTCGCCAACCTTCTTAAAGCTTCGGTCAAGATATTAAAGCATACGATATGCGTTCCATGCGGATCTTCAAAATCTCCCGCCGCAAACACCTGATGTGGCTTTACTTTCTGCAGTAAATCCATTGTAAGTTGCACATCTAGATCTGTTACTGGATTTTTCTGGTTTTTGCCACTTTCGTAGAAAGGAAGTGCCATGAAGTGAATATGGTCGTCTTCCAGGCCGCAATAACGTGCCCCTGCAATAGCTTCCCCTTTCCTAACCAAGCCTTTCACTGTTTGTATCTCTGGGGTATCTATTTGATTGGGTAGTTTTTGATCCATAAAACTGCGCATACTTTGATACAGTGTTTTAAGGTCAGCGCTTTCCAAGCCTATCTTTTCGGAAAAGTCGACGCTAAATTCTACGAAACGCAAAGCATCATCGTCCCAGACAGCGGTATTGCCTGACGTTTGATAAGCGACGTGTACGTCGTGTTGCTGGTCAACCAGGCGGATGAAGGTTCCGCCCATAGAAATCACATCGTCATCAGGATGTGGTGAGAAGATCACAGTTCTTTTTTTTGATGGTTCTGCCCGCTCTGGTCTTTGTGAATCGTCTGCATTAGGTTTCCCTCCAGGCCAACCTGTAATGGTGTGCTGAAGTTTATTAAAAATGTGAATGTTAATGTTGTATACAGGGCCACTCTCTAAAGCCAATTGAGCCATCCCGTGGTTATTGTAATCATCTTCTGTAAGTTTTAATACAGGTTTACGTAGATAGTTTGCCAGCCATATCACTGCTTTTCTAGTCAATACTTCATCCCAAACGCAATCTTTTACCAACCATGGCGTATCAAATCTGGTAAGTAAAGAGGCTGCATCCTGATCGAGAATAAATTCTACGTTCTCAGATAACTGAAGGAAGGTGGCTGGAACTTCACTTGACATCTCTCCCTCCACGGCTTTCTTTATAATAGATGCTTTTTTTCTGTTCCAAGCCATCAGAATGATTTCTTTGGCCTTAAAGATTGTTCCAATGCCCATGGTGATCGCTTTTGTTGGAACAAAGCTCTTACCTCCAAAGTCTCTCGCAGCATCTCTTCTGGTCAGATCATCAAGCGTAACTAGTCGAGTGCCAGAATTAGGTGCAGACCCTGGCTCATTAAAGCCAATGTGACCTGTACGACCAATACCAAGTATTTGTATATCTAGTCCTCCCAAATCTCCAATCTTTTTTTCATAAGCTAAACAAAAGCCAGGTATATCCTCAAGTTTCAAAGTCCCATCCGGAATGTTCACATTTGCTTTATCGATATCTATATAGTCGAATAGATTCTCGTTCATAAATGATACGTAACTCTGTGCAGCATTAGGTCGCATCGGGTAATATTCGTCCAGGTTGAAGGTAATTACGTTTTTAAAGCTTAAACCCTCCTCTTGATGCATTCTCACCAATTCTGCATAGACAGCGATGGGTGTAGCACCTGTAGCCAGCCCTAAAACTGCCATTTCACTTGTTTGCTGTTTAGTTTTTATAAGATTTGCAATACGATGAGCTACATTAAGTGAAGCTTCTTTCGGATTCTTGAAGACCGAAACTTGGAGTTTTTCAAAGCGCGTTGCCTCCAGGAGGTTTAATCTTGCCATTTAAATAATGTTAAAAGGTGTACGGAGCAGTAAATATAGCGGAGCAAAGTCACTTTTTCAACTATTTTAAAAAGTATTTATTTCTTTTTAATAATCATACGTTCTTTTAATGTTGGTTATTAACCTGAGTTCGATAAATTAATCAGGTTTACAATGAAGAACTTCTCTATATTATTTTATTAATTTGCTCGATCTTCGGTTTTAGCCTAGTTTGGTTTAGCTTTATAACCTGATTTGAGGTAACCATTATGTAACAGGGGGTTAAATGGGAGTTAAAAAGGAGTTGACAGGGGCAATCTCCCTGTTATGTCCCTGTTACCTCCCTGTTACGTCCCTGTTACCTCCTTATTATTTAAGAACTATTCTCGACTCCTTCCGTAATTTGTTAACTACAATAGAGTGCCTAATGTTTTTAAAGTTAAGAAGAGTTAACTAAACTCCTGATTTATTTTATGGCCAGATATCTTCAGTCTAGCAAAGATTAAGCCCTAAGGAATTAAGCACAATTTCACTATATAATTGACAAGTATGCCTTTGTTACATAAGCTTTTTGTTAGGAGTTTAGACTGTTAGATGGCCAAATTTCCTAAGTTTGAATCGTCTTATATCAATTGTAATGAGCAAAAATTGGAATACCTTCTTTAACATACTACAAAAAGAGGAAAGGGTGATCATCGGACTAATGTCTGGCACCTCCTTGGATGGTCTTGATGTTGCTCTCTGTAGGATAAAAGGACATGGCCTCAACACAGAGCTAAAATTACTGAAATTTCATACTGTTCCTTATGAAGATGAACTTAGGACGGAAATACAGGCTATCTTTTCGAAA
>JACMPF010000233.1 GCA_014377665.1 Pedobacter sp.
TTACAAAAATGAAAGATCCCCCTGATACATCCCAGGCGTAGGTATCTGCAGTCATAACCGCATCCGGTGTACCATTGACTGAGGTCTTTGTTATTCCATTATTGCCATTGAAATCATATGTGCCGTAACTACAAAGCACTACATCATTTGATAGCACTACCGTAGGCGGGGTGGAAACCATTACCGTTTGTTCCAGAGTAGCAACTGCACCACACTTTTGCGCATTAATGGTCAGTTTAATCTTGTACACTCCCGCAGCATTGAATTTGATCTGTGGAGGAGTTGCAGAATTAAGTCCGGTGCCCCCCAACAAGGTATAGCTAGCAGGCAAAATTGACCAGTTATAGGTATTCGTTCCGCAATCAACATTATTGTCAACTATCGAAGTGTTGACCGGTGTAAGTACCGTTGAATTACATAGCGTAAGACCGGTGCTACTTCCCATTAAGGTAAATGAAGGTTTTGGGGGCTCCTGAATACAGATGGTTCTGGTAATCGGAACTGGCGGACAAGAAGCGTTGCTGGTAGATTCCAACGTAACAGTGTGCGTACCGGGTGTAAATTGATAGCTTAAATTATAGGACAGCGGTTTATCGATCGCTTCCGGTACTACCTCTCCGTCCACATACCAGGTAAAAGTTGCTTTATTTGGCTGGCACTCTGGGCCATCTGAATCTGGATTAACCCCGAGGGTTGAACTATTGACAAATACCGATGGCGAATTGCTACAAAGCGTTTCGGGAATGTTAAACTTGTTGGTGGGCCTCAAGCTTACTTTGGCATAAGTTGAGATGGGCGTACCCACTGTACCACAATATTGATTTTGAGCAAAAATACTAATACCAAAAGCATTATAAACTGTTGTGCTCCCCAAACTTATCCTATTTCCGCAGGCATCTCTAATATAGCTGTGCTTTACTTTATTGTTATCAGCCATGATATCTTTAAACGTGTACACATTATTGGTATTGTCGCCCCATTCTACCCGATAAGTTGTACCTGGATAATTGTTTCCAATCCCCTCAGCTCCGTTTACGATTACATTAAAGGAAAGCGGTTCATCTCCGAGGCAAACGTCTGTTTTACCGGAGGTACCAAAGGCGGTGAGCGATCGGTTGTTTACGATCAGGTAAGCTTTTGTTCCTACTGTACCTCCTTTTTCTGCCTTGGCAAAAATGGTGTAATGCGCCTGTTGAGCGGTAAAGGTTTTTGCCGATTGGTTGAAGCTAATCGGGACAACTATTCCTGTAAGTTCATTGGTGACGATTGCTGAAACCGCGGCCCCTGTGGTAGACTGGTTTTCCAGATTAAAGTTAAAGTCGGCCCTACCCGAGCAAAAACCAAACAGCTCCGGCGAGGATGGAGTAAGCAGGTTTCGATTGTAGATTTGAGCAGTTACTACTGCCCCCACTTTGATTTCAAAAGCAATGGACTCCGTACTTGTACTAGCTGGGTTAGTTGATTTTATTCGGACTTTATATCCGGCACCAGCGGTAGTACTCAAAGGAATCGTTCCGTTTACGAAGGTGCTATACAGCCCTATAAATTTCCCTATAAGCTTCTCATTATTAAAACTTCCCGAAGCATCGGATAGGTAAAGTTGGAATTCATTATCCGGCCGGATATTAAAAGCCGCCGAGATAGAAAATATGGCGGCAATAGAAGATCCGGGAGTATAAGGCCCTGGGTCAATAGAAGTTATGCCTACTCCCTGGCCTAACGATGAGGAAAGGCCAAAAAATAACAATAGCATTGTTACTACAGATAAACGTATTGTCATAGGGAGACAGATTGACGTCTAAAGTAGATTAAATAATCACCATATATTAAAAAACAGCATTCCTTAAGGTTGTATTTCAATCCAAGACCTAATACGCGTTGCTTTCGCCGCGCACAACGTTAATGATCGTCATAAACACGATCCTTAGATCCAAGTTACCGCTCCAGTTTTCAAGGTACCATATGTCCAGGCGGACGCGGCCTTCCATAGAACCTTCTGCTTTGGTTTCCCCTCGGAAACCATTTACCTGTGCCCAACCTGTAATTCCGGGCTTTGTATAGTGGCGCACCATGAACTGATTAACAAGCGCTTTATATTCTTCCGTGTGACTCAGCATGTGTGGGCGGGGGCCTACCACGCTCATTTCGCCAAACAAAACGTTAAAAAATTGGGGTAGCTCATCTATACTTGTCTTGCGCATGAACTGGCCGAAAGGGAAGATGCGACTATCCCCTTTTGAAGCCTGAACCTTGTCACTAGCTGAATTGATGTCCATGCTTCTGAACTTGTAACACCAGAAAGGTTCGTCATTACGTCCGCTACGCTGTTGCTTAAACAAAACTGGACCCTTACTTTGAAGCCTAATGATGAGTGCAATGATTGGGAAAAGCCAGCTTATTAAAAAAATAATTACTAATAAACTGAAAATGACATCAAAGGCGCGTTTCTTAAAGCGATTACCTATATCTTCCAAAGGTTCGTGCCGTAACTTAATTACGGGAAACTCCTTACCTAAATAATCAATTGTATATGGAACAGCCAGTGTACCTGCAATATCAGGAACCAGTTTGATCCGGAGGCAATACTTATCAGCTTCGCGAACGAGCACATGAATTTTACCCATCCGCTCAGGAGGCACTGAAACATACATCTCTTTCACACCATCAGTAGCTGCAGCTTCCATCTCAGCTACTGCTACGTCAGAGAGCAAACCTGTTTGGTAATTGTAACCATTATCGTTATTTCCTATGAAGCCATAGAAACTTATATTTCTTTGTTGTTTGAAATATTCAGCAAGCTTTCGTCCGGTTGGATTCATACCCATAACCGCTACTTTGGTACTTGCGTTAAGCTTATTGATCAACACAGACTGCAATACTGTACCTACAAAACGATTGAGGGTAAAAGCAAAAGTTAAAACCAGATAGAATACAAGAATAAACGTTCTGGAGAATTCTGCGTCACGCTCATATAGAAGATAAAGGGAAAATAATATAAAATGTGCGAGAATACTTCTCCAGGTGCCACGGTAAATCCGTTCTAGCTTTCTGGCACTAAACTCAGAATATAAACCAAAAAACAATGCATTAAATAACCACAATAAATTACAGATTACCGCATATTGTTGAAATAAAGGGTAGGAAACCCATTTTCCCATATAACCGGTAAGGTGATAGGAAGCCCAGTAAACCAGGTTTAACATGAGCAGATCAGTTATCGGAAGGATGTACTTGAGTAGGTATAGATAACGCGTTTGCATATGTTTAATTCAAATATAGTATTTATATGTTAAGGTATATTTTTCAAAAGGAAATTATTGAACAAATAAAACCAAATGGAATAAATAATGATTATAGATTTATTAATAAAGTCCTAACATTCAATTAATAACCAATATAAATCTAAATCTGAGCATAATGGAACTAATCATCCTAACTATTGCAACGTTATACATCGCATTTTGGATATGGCTTTATTTTGAAGCTAAAAGAGCAATCATAGTAGAATAATAAACGCAATCGCCTAATAATGTGATAAAGTGGGCAATAATCGTCGCATAAAATGTACTGTTGTGAGAAGTAGACTTTAAGTTTAAATAAATACATTTGCTCCATAAGTTTAAATATAACTATTGATGAAAAAAGCGCTTATTACAGGTATCACTGGGCAGGATGGAGCCTACCTTGCAGATTTACTATTAAAGAAAGGTTATGAAGTTCACGGTATTAAACGCCGTAGTTCTTTGTTCAACACAGATAGGATTGACCACCTTTATCAGGATCCTCACGAAAGTAATGTGAAATTCATTTTGCACTATGGTGATTTAAGCGATTCCACTAACCTGATCAGAATAATTCAGCTGGTACAACCAGATGAGATTTATAATTTGGGTGCAATGAGCCATGTACAGGTAAGTTTTGAAACACCTGAATATACAGCAAATGCTGATGGTATCGGTACCTTACGTATTTTGGAAGCCATCAGAATCTTAGGCCTGGTTGAAAAAACTAAAGTTTACCAAGCCTCTACATCAGAGCTATACGGACTGGTTCAAGCAGTTCCACAATCTGAAACCACTCCCTTTTACCCAAGATCACCATATGCGGTAGCTAAAATGTATGCCTACTGGATTACAGTAAACTATCGTGAAGCTTATGGCATGTTTGCTTGTAATGGTATCCTGTTTAATCACGAAAGTCCATTACGTGGTGAAACATTTGTTACAAGAAAAATTACCAGAGGAACGTCGAAGATCGCTTTAGGACTACAAGACAAACTATACCTTGGAAATCTGGATGCACGAAGAGATTGGGGGCATGCCAAAGATTATGTTGAGGCAATGTGGTTAATTTTGCAGCAGGACAAACCAGAAGACTTTGTAATTGCAACCGGAGTAACTACCACAGTACGTGACTTCATTAAAATGGCATTCCTTGAAGTAGGCATTGCTTTAGAGTTTTATGGAGAAGGTGCTGAAGAACGTGCTAAAGTTGTTTCTTGCAGTAATCCTGAATTCCAGGTAGAGATCGGCAAAGAAGTGGTAGCGGTAGATAAGAAATACTTCCGTCCAACTGAAGTGGAGCTCTTGATTGGTGATCCAACAAAATGTAAAGAAAAACTAAACTGGACACCTAAATATGATCTTGCCGCATTGGTAAATGATATGATGAATGCTGATGTGGAGTATTTCAAGAAGGAAAAAATGTTAAAGGCAGCGGGCTATTCCGTTAAAAACCAGTTTGAATAGATTATGGAGAAACAATCAAAAATATATGTCGCAGGCCACAACGGAATGGTGGGCTCTGCGATTGTTAGAAAGTTAAAGATCGAAGGCTACACAAACATCATAACCCGCTCTTCTAAAGAGCTAGATCTGCGCAATCAGCTGGCCGTTAGTGAATTCTTCCAAAGAGAAAAACCCGAATACGTATTTCTTGCAGCTGCAAAAGTTGGCGGTATACTGGCCAACAACGTTTACAGAGCAGATTTCCTATACGAGAACCTGATGATCCAGAACAATGTGATCCATTCTGCCTACCAGAATGAGGTCACCAAGTTGATGTTCCTGGGCTCATCCTGCATCTATCCCAAGCTAGCACCTCAGCCTTTAAAGGAAGAATATTTGCTGACTGGTGAACTTGAGCAGACTAATGAACCTTATGCCATTGCTAAAATCGCCGGAATTAAGCTTTGCGACGCCTACAGGGCTCAATATGGATGCAATTACATTTCGGTGATGCCTACCAATCTATATGGTCCGAATGACAATTACGATCTACACAATTCACACGTATTGCCTGCCTTGATCCGTAAGGTGATCACCGCAAAGCGCAACAAGGAAGAAACAGTAACCATTTGGGGCACTGGAACACCTAAAAGAGAATTCTTGTATGTTGATGACCTTGCTGATGCCTGTTTTTACCTGATGGAAACGTACAACGAA
>JACMPF010000234.1 GCA_014377665.1 Pedobacter sp.
CAAATTCCTGAAACCCGATCCTGAAGAAAAGCCAGACATGGAACAAATGCCTGAGCATTTCGGACTTTACATCATCACGCTAGCTTCAGATAGCTTTATATATCAATATGATCCCGAACTAAGGGAAAATACCTATATCGTTCACCTGAACTTTTAGTTAAATATAAGCCCCGGCCCTGCCTACCATAATCGGGTTCCCACGATATCCATTTTGATTATTGATTTAATTTGTTAACTTAATTTATCATTTAATAAAAGAAATTAATCCAGAGTAAAGACCAAGCCGGTATGCAATTTAGAGAAGTTCGTATCTTATAGGGACCTAACAGGGAGGTAACAGGGACGTAACAGGGAGGTAGCAGGGACCTATTCCCTACTAAATTCCTGTTAAATCCGTATTAAATCCTATATAAGTTCTTATTAGCTAAAAGGAAATCCGTATCTTGTATACAACTTATAGAAAATCGAATATGGCAGTAATTAAAAATGGAATAATGGGTGGTTTTAAAGGAACTGCCGGAACCGTGAATGGCTACAACTTAATGGGTCAGGATGTGATGCGTGGTACTCGTGGCCCTCGCCTCAAAAAAGCAACAGAAAAAGAGCTGGCAAATAGGGCCAGGTTTGGCGTTTCTCAAGCTTGGCTTCAGCCTATCACAGACGTAGTAAGAATTGGATTTCAATGGTATAAACCAAAGTGCCACGGCTTTGTTGGTGCCAAATCTTTCATTTCAAAGAATGCGCTTGTTGAGGATGATAATGGCTTTCACGTCGACCCGGCTTTAGCCTGCATTAGTCATGGCCCATTGGATCCAGGATTTGGAGAAATTGTTACTCTGGGTGAGCATTCTACCATTGACTTCAAATGGGACTATCATGTTTCGGCTTACAATGACAGGGTAATCGTAGTAGCCTATGATATTGAAAACAGGTGTGCAATTTATGACACGTCCCTCGCCCAGCGTACCATGAAAAAAGCGACACTGCACATTGGCGAAGGGTTTGAAGGTAAGCAGTTTCACGTATACATCGGCTTTGTTTCTGAAGATAGGAAACAAAGGAGCATTAGTAAATATTTAGGTGTGATTACGATGCCTGAGGTAACTTTAGTTTAGTGGAAGCTTACGAGGGTAGCACAAAGCATCTAGGCTAAACACAATTTACACCTACTTGGGACATAGGTGACTTCTATTTGCAAAAACTAAATTTCTTTTCTTTGATGATAATTTTAATCAATTTTATTGAAACTCTAAGTTTAATCTGAGCAATGATACATAACCGCGAAATAATATGCTTTTATCGGGAATTAATTTTAGTTTCATATATGTTTACCTATTGTATGCATTTTATAACAAATTGGCACAAAAGATGCATAATTTAAAAGGGTTTTTTCTTGCTCGTTTTGAGTATTTTTATCCACAAATACTCCTCCCATTTTAACTTAGAATGGGCTTTCATTCTTATCAGAGGCCTTTACCATAATTGGTACTATAATTTCTATACGCGTAGAGTTAACATACATCAAATATTATGATCAAAAATTTACTCTCCATTTTTTTAACCATAACATTATTTCTAAGCGCCTGTAGAAAAGAGGTCACTACAAATACTGAGAACTCTTTATTAGTAAAAAAGTATGCTCCAGATGGATTTGCATATAAAACCACCCGACAAGTTGAATTAAATGTCAGATTGCTGAGCCGCACAGACGAGCCAGTAAGTGGAGTGCTTGTATCTATTTTCGATCCCACAGCTGTCGGCAAAGGCAAAGAGTTGACTAAAGTTCTAAGTGATAAAAATGGTTATGTGAGAACTAAGCTGCACATAGCTTCCTCAGTAAAAAACCTAGTAATTGATCCTTCTCATATCGGACTAGCTTCCAACGTAACGGCATTCATAAAAGACAATGCTTTGACCGCAGTAATTGGAGGAAAAACAGGATATAGCGGAAATATTGTACTCTCTAAATCTAAAGCTGTTAGCAATAGAACGAGTTCAATAGGAGGATATACATTTAATAGAATTTCTGGATTGGGCCCATCTGGCTTTACATCTTATAATTCAGCAGATTTTGACGCGTTGGGTCGCCCGGTAAATCTACTTCCTGTGGACAACATAAGTTTTGCTACGTTAATGAATCAAATTGACGCTAGTCTACCAAATGGATTTCCAGTAAAAAACAAGTATATCGCAACTGAAGTCCCACCTGATTTGAAGATTGAGCGTTTAGCAGATATCTGGATTACCTTTGTTCATGAAGGTGCCGACTATAGAAATACATTAGCCTACTATACTTATCCAACCGGGAATCCACCAACAAACGAAAATCAAATTACAAATGCCAATGTGATATTCCCGAATTGCTCTCTTATTGGAGGAAATGGTGAAGGAAATATGATAACTGGTGATAAGGTTAAATTAGGTAGATTTCCTGCTGGCACATCGATAGGGTTTGTTCTATTACAGAATGCTTACCAGGGTAACGGGTCAATTAATTTTGATGCCACGAAATTTTTCTCAACTGAAGGAATTAACCCTGAGAATGATCCTGCAAAAAAACGCCATAACGTGGTTCTTCACAATGTTTCGCAGCGTACTTTTTTGATCGGTTTTGAAGACATCAATAGATTGCCAGGTCAAGGCAGTGATAATGATTTTAATGACTTAGTATTTTATGCACAATCAAATCCCGTGGAAGCAATCTCTCCAGTAAATGTACCTGTATTGGACGAAAGCTATCTAGATGGCGATGGTGATGGTGTTCAAGATGCAATTGATGATTATCCAAATGATCCTACACGTGCTTATACCCGCTGGTATCCAAGCCAGTCTGTTTGGGGAACTACTGCATTTGAAGACAACTGGCCATTTGAAGGCGACTATGACCTTAATGACCTGGTGGTAAGTTATCGTTACAAGTTTGCGATGAATTCATCTAATCAGCTGGTAGACTTAAGTGGAGAATTTAAAGCATTAGCAGCCGGTGCAGATTTCGAAAATGGCTTTGGTGTACAACTTCCTTTCACGCCTTCTCAGATTCAAAGTGTAACCGGCATGAGTGTTTTCGGAAATGCAGGAGTAGTTCTGGACGGTAAAGGCCTTGAGAGAAATCAAAGTAAAGCAGTAATCATTCCTTTTGATCATTATAGAAACCTTTTCGGAGTTGGAACAACTCAGATTAATACTACTATAGGAGCACCAAAACTGATAAGCCCATTAGTAACTGTAACGGTTCTATTGAATGGCCCACTTTCTGATGAATATACTGGTATGGTTCCATTTAATCCCTTTATGATAAGTAATTTGGATCGTGGAAGAGAAGTTCATTTGGTTAATCAAGCTCCAACTGATCTTGCAGCTGCTAAATGGTTCAATACAGGTGCTGATGACTCTAACGTTGCAACTGGAAGGTACTATATTTCCAGTTTAAACAGACCTTTCGCTCTAGATTTCTTTGGACCATTCGATTATCCCATAGAAAAAACTCCTATAACTAATGTGTACAATCATTTTGCTGATTGGGCATTATCTGGTGGAACAGTGTATCCTGATTGGTATTTTGATTACACCGGATATATAAACTCTAGCTTCATCTACCGTTAACGGTGATTTATTATAAACTGCAAGAGGGTTCGTTTGATTATTCAAAACGAACCCTCTTGCAGTTTATAATAAAATTATCTTAATCTAAGAAATGCTTTCTTTAACTTATTGAAAGCCTTGCGAAACAATCTATTTTTACCATTTATGACTTTAAAGCCTTTCCAGGGTGTCATATCTAGATACCTAAAAAATTCTTCTTTAAAAAATTCGTTAGAATTATAAGTTGTGAATATTGGTTTTATATCTAGAAAATGAACTAGGGATGGATTCTCATTTTCCCAGGATGCAAACCAATTCCATTTTTGATCGAGTTCTTGCCATTTTTTGGCAAACACGACATTCAATCCATACTGGTCTCCTAATTGAACCGTTTCTTTATATTTTATTAAAGCTCCTATAATTTCTGCTGAAATATTTTGTTCTCTCCATTTATCTGTGTTTATTAAGAGAACACCGGCATTAAAATACTTTGTTTTTGGTTCCAGACCTAGCTCTTTATAATTTGGAAGTCCACCCCATTCACAATCCACGGTTTTCGCAATATCTTGAATTGCACCAATGACGTGCTCACCAGTTGACATGTTCCATAGCTTAGAAATGTCATCCTGTAAAATAATGTCAACGTCAATATACAAAAGCTTATGAACATCCAAACCAACTACATTTGGGGCGAATACCCTTAGATAGGTAGTCATTGGAAATCCTGATGTATCAACAGGAATGGATAGATTTGCTGGAATTATCGATTTACTTGTATGCCAGAAAATAGTCAATCTAGAAGGATCAACTATAGTTTCAAGTTGTTTTTTGAATTTGGTAGAAATTCCATCGTCAATGATGTGGAAGTCGATGTGTTCAGGCGTTTTGTGATTAACATCAATCGACTTAAGTAAGGCTGCGATGAGAATTGCGTAAAAATTGTCGCTCGCAACAACAATGGAAATATTATCCTTCATAACTAAATATAACTAGTGCATTGAATTTCACTAATATAGTCGATAAACTTAGCAAAACAATAAACTAGTAATGATAAAAACATTAAATTGGCTGTATCATTTACTTCAAAAAAATAAAGAAAAATTCGTTAGCTAATGATGTCAAAAAAATATGATTTTCCAGACGTTTCTTTAATGGTAACTCATTATAATCGACCAGATTCTTTAAAAAGATTACTAAAAAGCTTTCAGGATTTAAACTGCAGTTTCGGTGAAGTCGTAGTTTCAGACGATGCAAGCAAACCTGAAAATGTGGTTCAACTAAGAGAACTGCAGAAAATTTTTGATTATAAATTAATAACCACTGAAAAAAACATGGGTCTAGGAAATAACATCAATAAAGGACAAAGAGCCATCAGTAAACAACTAACTCTTTACGTGCAGGAGGACTTCGTTCCAAAAACGCTTTTCCCAGAAAAACTTGAGTATGCTGTTTCATTTCTTGCAAACGATAAAGATCTCGATATAGTTAGGTTCTATGCGTACACATTATTTCCTTTTTTAAAGCCTGTGGGGCATGGATTCTCTGCTATGGAGTTTAATGCTGCAAATATCCTAAGTACATACCAGAAGTTTTATATGTATAGCGACCATCCTCACCTACGAAGAAGTTCATTTTTAGATAAGTTTGGCGATTATAAAGAAGGTGTAAACGTAGAAAAGGCAGAATATAGCATGATGATGTCTTTTTTGAAGAAAAAAGGAAAAGG
>JACMPF010000235.1 GCA_014377665.1 Pedobacter sp.
CATCAAAAGAGGAAGCATTGTCGCTATTATAGGAGAAAGTGGAAGCGGGAAGTCGACACTTCTAAAATGCATCTACGGGCTTTTAAAGGCGGATTCAGGCGAAGTCTTGTTTAATGGGAAAAGAGTCCTTGGTCCTCATGAACAGCTAATTCCAGGGAGCAAAGAGATGAAAATGGTCACTCAGGATTTCTCTTTAAATATCTATGCGAAGGTATATGATAATATTGCTTCGATGTTGTCTAATACTAACGTACAGGCTAAGCAAGAAAAAACGGTCGAGATGATGCAACGCCTTCACATTGATCATTTAAGAGATAAAAAGATTACTGAACTGAGCGGGGGAGAGCAGCAACGCGTAGCGATTGCGAAGGCATTGGTCAGCGATACTTCTGTTTTGTTACTTGATGAACCTTTTAGCCAGGTAGACGCCTTGTTAAAAAATCAATTGCGAGCAGATATTAAAAGGATCGCTTCTGAGACTGGAGTTACCGTAATTCTGGTGTCGCATGACCCGGCTGACGGACTTTTCCTTTCGAATGAATTGCTGATTTTAAAAGATGGAAAGCTGTTACAAAAAGGAGCACCTCAAAACATCTACAATAATCCCGGGCACATTTATACCGCTCAGATTTTAGGCAATGCAGTGGTTGTAAGTCAGGGAGATGCGCTAAAACTAGGTATTACAGCTGAACATCAAAAGATAATGTTTTATCCGGAATGGGTTGAATTGAAAAGTAGCTGGAACAGCAGACGGTTCGAGGTCCTTGACATTTATTATAAAGGATTCTATGAAGAACTATTGCTGGAAAGGAACGGTGTTGAAATAAGAGCAATTCAGTTGAATAGGGGCGCGCATAAAAAAAACGACCATGTTCAAGCGAGCATTGGTCGTTTTTTAGAATATGATTAATTTTTGCCTAAGGAACGTATTTAGAAGGCAGTACAACCAATTTTGCTGTTACAACTACATTAGGTTTTCTTGGCGCAGGAGCTTGTAAATCTGAACTCTGAATATCTATGTTTATCCCGCCATTAAACAATTCATAACTGTATGCATCGACGTCGAAAACATAAGGTAATTGAATGTAGTTACTACTGTTTAAAGGATGAGATAAATATACAAGTACACCCTCATCATCAACAGTGATCTTATCAATCTCCGACCTTCTCCACACATAAGTGTATGTCAGTCCATCCTGGCTTAAAACCCATTGATTCGGTTGAATGTTGACATTGTAAGTTCTGTTCGGCGTTTCCTGAATAATTGTGTCTTTTTTGCACGACACCAAGCCCAGCGTGGTGGTACAAAGGAGTAAAAAAAGGAGCTTTTTCATTTTGTTTGAGATTTGATTTGTGTGTAATAAATCTAAAGCAAAACTACTGCCACAAAATTGCCAAACAGTTACATCAAATATTCAAATAATATCATGTCGTTAACTACAAATCAATGATGGTTATATGTTGTTTACCAGCCAATCACCAACTTCACTGGTTTTATATGCTTTGTTTGTACCTGAAAGATCTTCAGTTACAATACCCTCTTCCAAAGATTTGTTGACTACGGACCTGATTAATTCTGCTTCTTCTATCAATCCAAAAGCATCTTCAAACATCATCGCTGCTGAAAGAACCGTAGCCAATGGATTGGCAATATCTTTACCGGCTGCTTGTGGATAAGAACCGTGTATTGGCTCGAATAAGGAGGTATGAACACCGATTGAAGCAGATGGCATCAATCCCATAGAACCTGAAATTACAGAAGCTTCATCGGTCAGAATATCACCAAAAAGATTCTCAGTAATCATTACATCATAAGTATTGGGCCATTGCACCAGGCGCATCGCGACTGCATCAACAAACTCATAACTTACGGTAACCTCAGGATAGTCTTTTTCCATGTCTTGAACGGTTTCTCTCCAAAGACGTGAGGTTTCCAACACGTTCGCTTTATCAACACAGCAAAGTCTTTTGCTTCTTGTCATTGCCATTTCAAATCCTAGTTTAGCTAAGCGCTGAACTTCTGCTCTTGTATAAGTACAAGTATCAAAGGCAGTATTTCCGTCATCTTTTCTACCTCTTTCTCCAAAATAGATCCCACCTGTCAATTCCCGAAGGATGATCAGGTCAGTACCTTCAATACGCTCTCTTTTCAAAGGCGAATTGTCAATTAAAGATGGGAAGGTAAACGTTGGACGAACGTTAGCGAAAAGACCAAGTTTCTTACGCATTTTTAAAAGTCCCTGCTCAGGTCTAACTGTTGCTTTTGGATCGTTATCATATTTCGGGTGACCTATTGCACCAAAAAGCACTGCATCCGCAGCCATACAAATCTCGTGTGTAGCGTCAGGATAAGGTTCGCCAACGGCATCAATCGCAGCAGCACCGGTCAATGCAGCTGTCCAGGTAATTTCATGATTAAATTTCTTTGCAACGGCATCAGCTACTTTTACGGCTTGGTCTATCACTTCAGGGCCTATTCCGTCACCTGCCAACAGGGCTATATTTAATTTCATATATTTTTAATGTTTATGGTTATTGCTGCAAGCAGCCTTATTTTTTATTAAATGATGTTCAGCATTTTCTGCGTAGCTTTTATCGCCGAAACGGTCTGATCAGAATCCAATCCTCTTGTTATAAAGACCTTCAGGTCGATCTCCCAGGTAATGATGGTTTCGCAAAGTGCATCAGAATTACTTCCGGGAGCAATCCTCACCACGTAATCTATTAGGCTAGGCAAATTGCGGCCATTCTCCTTATAAACGGTGGTAAGCGCATTCATGAATGCATCAAACTGTCCGTCGCCTTGCGCGTGCTCTTCAAATTTAACCCCCTCAATCAATACTGAGATGGTTGCTGAAGGTCGTAAGCCCATGGCATTCATCAACGCATAAGATTCCACCACTACCTTTTCTTCGTAAAGGTTAGAGTCCAACACATCTGAGATGATATAAGGCAAATCTTCCTTGGTTACCGTTTCTTTCTTATCGCCCAACTCAATTACACGTTGGGTAACCTTCTTTAAATCGGCATCGTTCAACTTTAATCCAAGTTCCTGTAAATTTTTCTCAATATTAGCTTTGCCCGATGTTTTGCCTAATGCATAACTGCGTTTCCTTCCGAAGCGCTCAGGTAGTAAATCATTGAAATACAGGTTATTCTTATTGTCTCCATCAGCATGTATTCCGGCAGTTTGCGTGAATACATGGTCTCCCACAACGGGTTTGTTGGAAGGGATTCTAACACCGGAAAATGTTTCCACCAGTTTACTCACTTTATAGATCGCAGACTCATTGATCTGAACTTCCACCTCCGGAGCGAAGTCATGGATTACCGCAACGGCACTTGCCAGCGCAGCATTACCCGCGCGTTCGCCCATACCGTTTACCGTTAAATGCAGACCGCTGATGCCAGCTTTTACGGCTTCCAGTACGTTTGCCGTTCCCAGATCGTAATCGTTATGGGCATGGAAATCGAAATGAATACTCGGATATTTTAAGGTTAGCTCTTTTACGAACTTATAGCTTTCGTGCGGTGTTAAAATTCCGAGTGTATCTGGTAGCATGATTCTTTTTACAGGTTGTGTTACCAGGAAATCTAGAAATTGTATAACATACTCCGGTGAATTGCGCATGCCATTACTCCAGTCCTCCAAATAAA
>JACMPF010000236.1 GCA_014377665.1 Pedobacter sp.
GAACGCGCATTTCCGTAAGTAATCAATATTATCGCCAAAACCATCATAGCGATGTGTTCCATTTTCCAATAACGCCCAACGGCAACACTACTATCTGCTTTATACCAATCATTCATGAAGTAAAGCAGTAGCCCGAGAACGAGTTGGATATGCGCCGAGATTAGGGTAAATACATTCAACTTTCTATCACCTTCCGTATATTCCTTTTTACCTGCAGCACCTGCAATCGCTTTAACAACAGCCACCAACAATAAAATGACAACCAAATAGCGCCATCCGGAATGCGCACTTTTTAAAATTTCGTACATAGATGTTTTTCTTTCAAACTTAATAATAATGTTTCTGTTTATGCGTCAATAGCATCGTAAACAACTACTTTTTCCCAAAGTGGACTGCAATTCTTAATAAACTCAAGATGAAGGGGATGGTCTTGATAAACAGCTTGTCCCTTTACATCGCTAAAAAGAATAAGCTCAGAAACACTCCAACTCGTATCTACCACATCTCTTTTTTCAGTTGACGCAACAACCCCTACATGAATGTCTTTAACTGTTTCAATCTTTTTTAAGGCTTTGATACCAGCAATTAGTTTATCTCTGTCTTCTTTAGACTCTGGGTTCTTCAACCAGAAAAACACGTGATGTACTACAGGGTATTTATTTTCCATAGCTGTGATAGGCATTGCGGTCGCAGCCAATGTACCCGCAGCAAGTGCGGCGGCCGTTCCAATAAATTTTCTTCTATTGTTCATAATGTGATTACTATTCATAAAGATAGTACAATCTTTATATCGCTGTAGCGTTTCCGTAAAAAATCACGTATCAGTATTAAAATCAAATGAAAAAACTCTCCTTCTTATTTGTAGTTGCAAGCTTGCTACTTTCTTGTGATAAAGACAATACCACCGACTGTGCCAACCTGAATTGTGACACACAATTTAAATACTTAACTGTCAATTTCGTAAATAAAGAGGGTGAAGGAGTTTCAATTAGAAACTACAGTGCGGTCAATCTAAGGACTAATGAGAAAGTTTTCAGCGAACTCAGTGCAACAGCCAACACCATTCCAGGCACATTTATCGTATTGGATGACGGATACAGAAAGAATCTTTCTCCTCAAGGCGACAACATAAAAATCACCGGTACGTATGACGACACCAAGCAGACAAAGTCAGTAATTATAAAAGTTGCCAATCCTGTATGCGGATGTCATTTTGAAAAGGTCTCGGGTGACCAGATAATAAAATTCGACTAGTTGAAATTACACTTATTTCAATGTTGTCCATTTTCGATAGGACAGTATCAGTAACAACCTTCAGCATAAATTTATAATTTAGGTATATGGATTTCACTGAAAATTATATTTTGCAGGACAATCAGGTCCTGCTACGCCCATTAACATCGGAAGATTACGATTTACTTGTTCCTTACGCTTTAAGTGAACCAGATACCTGGAAATATTCTGTTAGCGAATTAATTGGCGAGAAAGGTATGCGAGATTATATCAACGAGGCGTTACAGCAAAGAAATTGTCAATCAAGCTATCCCTTCATTGTTTATGACAAAATCGCCGGACAATACATTGGATGCACACGATTATATGACATTCAAATAAAGCACAAAACGACGCAGTTAGGATACACATGGTATTCAAAAGCATCTATAGGAACCGGTATCAACAAGCATTGCAAATATCTATTGTTAAAATTTGCTTTCGAGACATTGGCCTTGGAACGAGTAGAATTTCGTGCTGATCTTAGGAATGAATTGAGCATTGCTGCTATGAAAAGCATAGGGTGTAAAGTAGAAGGAATTTTGAGAAAAAGTCTGGTTTTATCTGATGGAAATAGAAGAGACTCCATAATCCTAAGCATATTAAAGCCTGAATGGGAGTCAGGAATTAAAACGTCCCTTGAAAAAAGACTGTAAAGAAAAGAGGTTCCGGCCTTCACCGGAACCTTAGAAACTATTTGTTAACCGATAACGCTTTGTCTATCGTGAATGCTAAAGCTGCTCTATGTGCCTTAGTTTGATCATCATTACTTACCGCAGTTCCCAATTGCTCCTTAACTTTCATCAACGTCGATAAAGCTGCTGCCTTACTCGCATTGTCGTAACCACCAGGCGATGCAACAATTGCTGCCGAAGCTTTCACAAACTCCGTTTGCAAATTCTGACGGAATAAATTTACATTTCCTTTCAAATCTGCCGCAAAGATGTCGTCCGATAAATCATTCATCACGCTGGCTACAGAATAAGTATTTCCATACAGCCCACTATTATTGATCCTGCTCAAAGTACTTGGATGCAACAATTGTGCAAGGGTGCTCATCTGCAATGATAGGTAAGTGCTTTGCGGCTTGATATCCTCATTGTTTCCAGAAAAACCAAATCCTCTTCTTTGAATTTGAAGATATGGGAATAACGCTTGATCTGCTTCAAACGCATCAGGTGCAAATACATAAGTATTTAATAGGGCAAGCGCCTTTTTCTGATAGGCCTCCGGAACAGGGGTAAATGGCGCTGTAGGTGTTTTTTGTCCTACAAAACTTCTATCAACATATACACCGCCTACAAAGCGACTCAATGCTGCAGCCATACCCGCTCGCTGACCATTCAATTGCTGATAGCGCGACCTTAACTCTTGGTAACTCTGGTTAGGGCGACTAAACCTCGATTTAAGTTTCGGAATCATGGTATTGATCAACTTAAATCTATCTTCTCCGTAAACAACCATATCATTGGTCTGATCATTAACATTTACCCTTGGATCGATACCACCGCCCGGACTTCTCATGTCATCTGCATCATTACCAAATGCCAGTTGAGGATCTGTGCTGCGGCTAAGGATCTTACTTAAGCCTGCATCTTCTTCAGCCTCTGTAAATGGAGTATATCCATACTCGATAGCCCAAAGGTCGTATGGCCCAGCCTTAGTGGTATAATAATCTCCTTGTTTACTTCTATCACTACTCACATTGATTGCAGGATAATCCATTACCGAACCTTGCAATCCAATCTTACGCGTTAACTTTACGTCATTCATTTGAGCCGGACTCAACATCTGACTGGCTTTCATATTATGGTTCAAACCTAATGTGTGACCCATTTCATGCATGATTAAATAATAAAGGAACTGCTTGTGCATCTCTTTCACTGTTTCTGCTCTTACAGCCTCCGGTGCATCAGCATCTAAAACTTCAATAGCTGCAAGTCCTGTTTGATATTGCAGGCTTAATTCTTGAGCCATCGCACAATTAGCCATATGGCTATTGTCTTTATGGTTGTGCCCTTGTTGAGTTTGCGCAGCAGCAGCTATTGGGTTTTCCCATGGCAAGGAGATGGAAGCACTTTGACCGCCATTATACAAATCATCTTGCACAGCAGTACCTGCTCCTGATTTCCATTCTACAGTAATATCTGCCCCTAAGATCTGTCCCGTTTTTGGGTTAAAAAAACTTGGCCCGATTGCACCATAGGACGGATAGGCTGAAGACACCCACCTGATCACATTGTAATCAATATCTGAAGGATCCCATTTGGCATCATCCGGCATCTGTTTCATCACTACCGCATTCTTAAAGCCCGCTTTCTCAAATGCTTCATTCCATTTCTCTCCAGCCTCTTTAATGATTAAACGGTATTCTATAGGTGTGGTATTTTCAATCCAAAATACAATAGGTTCTACCGGCTCACTCAATTTAGCGGAAGGATCTTTCTTTTTTAAATTCCATCTGCTGATAAAATCTTTATACGGAGTAGGCGATAGTGATGTCAAGTTGTCTACCTCTGCTCCAAAAAAACCTACTCTTGGATCATCTCTCCGCGCACGAAAATCATTCTTCGGCATATCTAAGAAAGAGTGTTGCATTTTTACGCGAACATACCGGGCATCAGTGATGTCCTTACCCCCCCCGTTGAATGGCATCGGATTGTCATACGCAAGATCTACTACGACATCTGTATTATTTGCGAAAGATTTTACATTTTGATATTTAGTTTTTGAGGCATTCAGGCTTCCAAGATTAAACATAGCCCCAGGAGGCATGCCGGGAGGCATATTAGGCTTTATAGGATCCAGCTTATCAGACATAAATAGTCCGTCTACAGAAACCAGGTAACCACCTTCATCACTCGCAGTATACTTGTCAGCAAAAAATACGGCGTCAGAAACGTCTACATTGGCAGCTTTGCTAACAGGATTAGATTTGTCATAGTAAAAGTTCGTATTCTCTTGCAAAAATTCAATCTTATCGTTCGCTTTTGCGATATGAAACAACATGGTGCTTCTGATCATGTTCTGATTAAGGAACAAAGTTGTTGGTCCACCCATTGAAAAACTCTGATAGATGTAATCTTTATCGAGTTGACTTTTTTTAACATACATCTGCAAACTCCCGGTAAGCGTGTCCTGATAAAGGGTGAATAGTCCATCAATCTTTTTGCTGGACTTAATTTTATCAGTAATACTAGCTTTTGCAGGTGGCGCGATTACCTTTTTAACGGAATCAACTGTTTTCTCCAGTGCTTTTTTCTTATCCTGGGCCGAAGCGCTACCTGCCAGCAGTACTAACGCAGAAATTAATAGTGTATATTTTTTCATGAACAATAATTTTTACCAAAATAACGAATTTTAGGTAAAAATTAAGAGGCTCGTAAAAAACATGTTATAATCTCAATGCATGAGTTTTTTATAATAGATTTAGGCTCTTAACTATATTTTATGAAGAAAATTCTACTCAGCCTGGCTTTGGTCTTTTCTGCTACATTAACTTTTGCCCAGCAAACTTACCCTGTTAACGGTTCTTATGACATCAGACAAGGTCTATTTGCATTCACAAACGCAAATATTGTAGTAAATGCGAACCAAACTATCAGAAATGGCACTTTATTAATTAAAGGCCAAACTATCGAGTCAGTCGGCACCGGAACAACCATACCGAAA